>JBLHJZ010000041.1:0-14289 GCA_047619515.1 Saprospiraceae bacterium
CTGAACCAAATGACTTATAACAGATGTATCGGTACAAGATATTGTGCGAATAATTGTCCTTATAAAGTGCGTCGTTTCAACTGGTACGATTATACAACAGCTGATCTTTTTCCTGGTAACCAATACACTATTAACGGAGAAGAGGTGCCATTCGGTGCAGATAACCTTACTCGTATGGTTTTGAATCCTGATGTTACCGTTCGATCCAGAGGAGTTATCGAAAAATGTAGCTTCTGTGTTCAAAGAATTCAGGAAGGTAAATTGACTGCAAAACGAGAAGGAAGACATTTGATGGATTCTGATGTAAGAACAGCCTGTCAGACTGCCTGTCCTACCGGAGCGATTGTTTTTGGTGATGATAATAATCCCAAAGGTGATTTGGTTAAAAAATTAGAAGAGAAAAAAGACTTGATTTATAGAGTAATTGAAGAGACCAATACAGATTCTTCTGTTAAATATACCATGAAGGTAAATAACAGAAGTGAAGACCTGGATAAAATTCTTAGCTAGTAGTTTACCACAGGCTTTAGCCTGTATTTAGATTGGAAACAGGCTAACTGCCTACGGTAGTAAAAAACCTGTGATACTTAACAAAGAACTCAATAATATAGCATATGAGCGCAGTTGTTTCTCCCATAAGGGAACCTTTAATAACCGGTAGAAAAACGTACCACCAAATTACCGAGGATATTGTAAGTCCAACGGAACGAGTTCCAAGTCGTTTTTGGGTTGGTGCATTTTTGGTAGCCATATCGGTGCTTGCTTTTGGTTTATTCTGTATCGGATGGACGATTTGGATGGGGATTGGATCCTGGAATCTAAATCGAACAATTGGATGGGGTTGGGATATTACCAATTTCGTTTGGTGGATCGGAATTGGTCACGCAGGAACCTTGATCTCCGCGATTTTATTATTGTTTCGTCAAAAATGGCGGACAGGAGTAAACCGGGCAGCTGAAGCCATGACGATTTTTGCGGTAATGTGTGCCGCTCTCTTCCCTGGGATTCACATGGGACGTATCTGGCTAGCTTTTTTCATCTTTCCTTATCCAAACACGAGAGGGCCTTTATGGGTAAACTTTAACTCTCCTTTACTTTGGGACGTTTTTGCGATCAGTACCTATTTCACCGTTTCGCTGTTATTCTGGTATACTGGTTTGGTTCCTGATTTTGCTACGGTAAGAGATAGAGCAACAGGATTACGAAAAAAAGTATACAATTTCCTATCCTTTGGATGGACGGGTTCAGCAAAACACTGGCAACGATTTGAGTCACTTTCTTTGGTTTTAGCCGGATTGGCTACGCCATTAGTACTTTCTGTACACACTATAGTAAGTTTTGACTTCGCCACTTCTGTTATTCCTGGATGGCATACCACGATATTCCCTCCCTATTTTGTGGCAGGAGCAATCTTTTCAGGATTTGCCATGGTATTGACCTTGATGATCATGACCAGGAAAATCCTTAAACTGGAAGATTATATTACTATTAATCATATCGAATCTATGAACAAGGTGATCTTGTTGACGGGTACGATAGTGGGAACGGCTTATTTGACGGAACTTTTTGTTGCCTGGTACTCAGGATATGTTTACGAACAATTTGCATTTTATAATAGAGCGCTAGGTGTATATTGGTGGTCTTATTTTGGAATGATGGCTTGTAATGTAATATCACCGCAAATCTTTTGGGTGAAAAAAGTCCGAAGAAGCATATTTATTACTTTCTTCATGTCCATCTTTATTAATATAGGGATGTGGTTCGAACGATTTGTAATCATTGCTACTACATTGGCCAGAGATTATTTACCATCAAGCTGGAGTTATTATGTACCAACTTGGGTCGAGATTGGAATTTTTGTTGGAACGATAGGCTTATTTTTTACCCTTTATCTGATTTTCGTTAGAGTGGCTCCTGTAGTTGCCATTGCGGAGGTAAAAGCTATTTTGAAAGTAGCTGGAGATCAATATTCAGGAGAAGCGGCACAGGCCAATTATGATAAAATGCTTAATGAGAAACCGCATCATGAAGAAGAACATGCTCATTAATCGCGCTAAAAAAATAAATTAGAAAATATTAATCATTATAAAAGATGAAAGAATACAAGGAAGTTTTATATGGTTTGTATGATGATGAGACGGAGCTATTAAGTGCAGTCAAAGTAGCTAATGCAGACCACTTGGATATCATGGATGTGTTCTCTCCGTTTCCTGTACATGGATTAGATCCTCTTTTAGGACTTTCTGAATCCAGGTTACACATAGTAGGATTCGTATTTGGTGCACTCGGAACTTTAACTGCTTTTTTATTTATGACATGGGTGTTCACACGTGACTGGCCGATTATATTTGGTGGTAAACCCTATTTCTCTGCACCTGCTTTTATTCCAATCACATTCGAACTAACGGTACTATTTGCCTCTATCGGGATGGTAGTGACCTATTACATCGTATGTGGTATGGGGCCTGGAGTAACCAATCCTACTTTGGATGATCGGATCACAGATGATAAATTCTGTATCGCATTCGATACCAATGGATATTCCAATGAAGAGGTTAGCAAATTAAAAGGCTTCTTTTCAAAAACAGGCGCGTCAGAAGTAAATACAAAAACCATCTAAAGATTATTTGATAAGGATGGTCGTCCATCCCTAATTATTTGAAAATGAGTCAATTAAAAAATATATTATTCCTCTTCCTTGCTCTTGGTACTTTCATGACCTTCAATGCCTGCACTGGCCCGGGAGGAAATAATCCAGGAATGGAATATATGCCTGATATGGCACACTCAGTTGCCTACGAGGCAAATGTTTATAATTATTACTACCTGAATACCTGGGATAGTGTAAGTGTAAAAAAATTGAAAGAATTGTCAATGCCTCGTAACCCTGTAGTTGGTACGATTCCAAGAGGTTATGCTGGTTCTGCTAAAACGAATAGTATTTCTGTAGCGGTATCTCCAAATGGTAGTGTTCCATATCACTACACCAATACCGACGCAGAAAGGGCCAGAGCAATGAATGAAATCATTGATAATCCTTTTCCAATTTCAGCGGCTGGTCTTACGAAAGCAAAAGATTTGTACAATATTTTCTGTGGAATCTGTCATGGTGAGAATGGAGATGGGAACGGTTGGCTGGTAGATGAAGCAAACCCTAATGCCAAATATCCTGCTGCTCCTGCAAATTTCTTGCAGGACACTTTTTATAATTCTTCCAATGGTCGATACTATCATGCGATTATGTATGGGAAAGGAGTGATGGGAAATTATAAAGACAAACTATCTTATGAGGAAAGATGGCAGGTGATTCACTATATTCATTCTCTTCAGGCAAAAGAAAAGAAATTAGTTTATAGCGAAACAGAAAATACATTTAGCTCTGATATGGTGGATGTTCCCGGAGTTAATATTCCGCAAATAGCTCATAAAGTGGATATCAATAGTGATACTCATGATGCCCATGAAGAGACTGGTCACGACACGGATCAAGAAAACCATAGTCATGATGCTCCGGTAGATGAACATAGCCATGAAGGTGGCGAGCATGAATAATGTCATTTATGAATTAGCAGACAATAACCAATTTATTTCTGGTACTGATTTATTACAGAACCAGGTTCAAAAAAATAAAGTATTATAATGAATCAATTTACGTTCGAAGGAAGAGAAAAGAGTGTCTTGATTGGAGGTATGTTATTGGGTGTCTTGTGTTTAGCACTATCTTTTTTCATGGATGGTTCTCCTCATGCAGGAGAAATACATAGCCGATTTTGGACTAACTTCCTGCACAATGCTGTGTTTTTTACCGGTATTTCATTTATATCTCTATTCCTGATATGTTGTGCGATTACTGCCTATGCAGGATGGTTCGCTGTTGTCAAAAGGGTTTGGGAAGCTTTTGCCCAATTCTTAATTGTGGGAATTATTTTGATGTCTATTATTATCGCAGGAATATGGTTCGACTGGCATCATTTATACCACTGGACTGACGCTGCAGCAGTAGCTGCTGATGCGACGCTAAGTGGTAAATCCGGCTTTTTGAATCCGACTTTTTATACCATTGCCACTTTAGGAATCATGAGTTTATGGTACTTTCTTTTCGCAAGACCACTCAGAATGATGTCTATCGATGAGGATAAATCAGGTACTGCGGATTATGCCATTTATAGAAAGATAAAAATTTATGCAGCAGCTTTTCTTCCTATTGCTGCTTTTACTTCCTGTGCTTTAATATGGTTATGGACAATGTCTATTGAGCCACATTGGTACAGTACGATGTATGCCTGGTACACCACCGCAAGTTGGTTGGTATCTGCCCTGGCTTTGAGTTTATTGACCGTTATCTATTTGAAATCCAAAGGTTTACTGGAAGATGTAACAGAGGAGCATGTCCATGACCTTGGGAAACTATTATTTGCTTTCAGTGTATTCTGGACTTATTTATGGTTCTCTCAATTTATGTTGATCTGGTACGCAAACATCGGAGAGGAAACCACCTATTTCAAAACAAGAAGAGACGAATATCCAGTACTGTTCTTTGGCAATCTGATTATGAATTTTGGCCTTCCGTTTTTGATCTTGATGAGGAATGAAACGAAGCGTAAATTCGGATCGGTTGGTTTTGTTGCACTACTTGTTTTGTTTGGTCACTGGTGGGATTTCTTCTATATGATCAAACCGGGAGTATTAAAAGAATTATCACATGCAGACGGAGTTCATGGACCTTTACCTTCTGTGACAGGGTTTGATTTTCCTCATTTATTGGAACTTGGGATATTTGTAGGGTTTTTATCGCTTTTCTTTTATTTTGTTTTCAACCAATTAACAAAAGCAACGTTAAGACCTGTAGGAGATCCTTATTACGCGGAAAGTATTCATCACCATTCTTAGTATTTGATTGAATAAGTATTAATATTTTAAAATTAATATAATGATAGGTTTAATAGCAGTTTTAAGTGTTGTTTTGATAGCGCTGGTCATTGTTCAGATCGGAAAGGTAACAGAACTAGCGGATAAAATTAGGGGAGAAGAAGAAGCACAGGAAGAAATCAATACCTGGAACGGTATGATCTCCATCGTTTTCATGGTTGTGTTTTTGTTGGGCTGTATCGTTTCAGCAATTTATTATGCCCCTTTTATGTTGGGGTATGGTCCCCATGTCGCCGCTTCCGAACATGGCCCTGGCCTGGATTACCTTTTTAACCTTACCTTGTTTTTTACAGGAATAGTTTTTGTCATTACTCATATTTATTTATTTTGGTTTTCTTACAAATATAGAGGTCGGAAAGGAAGAGTAGCACTCTATTTCCCGCATGATACTAAGCTCGAAATTATCTGGACAGCTATTCCTGCCATTGTGATGACTTTTTTGGTTGTCGGAGGACTTGATGTCTGGAATGATGTCATGGCAGACGTAGGAGAAAACGAAGAACATATAGAGATTGAAGCTACCGGGCAGCAATTTGCCTGGACGATGAGATATCCCGGACCGGATGGTGCACTCGGCACAAAGTACTATAAAAATATCACGGCAAATAATCCTGTGGGGATGGACTTCAGAGATGTAAAATGCCTGGATGATATAGTTTCTTCCGCAGCAGGGGAAGTAATTAAATTGCCGATTGGTAAAAAAGTAAGGGTGCGTATTACTGCAAGAGATGTACTTCATAACTTTGATGTTCCACACTTCCGTATAAAAATGGATGCGGTACCTGGCCTACCAACTTACTTTGTATTTACGCCGTCTATTACTACCGAAGATTACCGGGAGAGACTTGGGGCTTTGAAAAAAGATGGCACTCCGCTTTACCCGTTCTGGCATGAACCTTATGATCCAACTGAACCAGATAGCAAAAAGCGATATGAAGAGTTTAATTATGAATTAGCCTGCGCAGAACTTTGCGGAAAAGGGCACTATAGTATGCGTCGGGTCATTGAAATCGTTTCCGAAGAAGAATGGAAAGATTGGATGGATGGACAGAAGTCGTTTTATATGAGTTCAATCAGAAATACTGACGAAGATCCTCATAAAGGGAAATTGCTTGATATTGAAATAAAAGAAAGGAAAAGTGAATTTAATACTATCGTTGAAAAAGCTTTAAATGCTACTGAAGCGAGCGACAAAATTATTCGTCTTGATTATGTTACTTTTGAAACGGGATCAGCCGGACTAACAGATTTGTCAAAGTACGAATTGAACAATCTTTTCGATTTTCTAAATAATAATAAAAACGTAACGGTTGAATTGTCAGGACATACTGATAACACGGGGGATGCTGATGCTAATCTTGCGCTTTCCAATAGTCGTGCGAATGAAGTGTATAATTTCCTTTTAAATAAAGGAATTCCAATAGATAGAATGACAGCTGTCGGATATGGACAGGCTACTCCGGTGGTTGATAATAATACACCTGAGGGAAGAGAAAAGAATCGAAGGACAGAATTTAAAATATTAACTCAATAAATGTATCTTCTTATTTTAGACTTTAAATAATAAATATTACTGAAATGGCTACTGATTTAGTAACTACTTACGATCCGGATTTAATAATAGAGGAGCAAGGCTATGATGATCACTTTCATGAACATCATGATGGGGATAAATTTCAGTCTAACTTTATTAATCACTATGTATTTAGTATGGATCATAAGATGATCGCAAAACAATTCCTGATTACCGGAATATTTTGGGCGATTATCGGGGCGGGTATGTCTATCATCTTTAGATTACAACTCGGTTTTCCTGAGGAGAGTTTGGCATGGATAAAGCCCTTATTAGGAAAATGGATTGCTATCAATGAAGCTGGAATTGGAACTTTGGATCCACAGTTTTATTATGCATTAGTGACCATGCACGGGACAATACTGGTCTTTTTTGTATTGACGGCTGGTCTGAGTGGAACGTTTAGTAACCTTCTTATACCTTTACAGATCGGAGCGAGAGACATGGCATCGCCGATGTTGAATATGTTTTCCTACTGGTTTTTCTTTTTGGCTGGGGTGGTAATGTTTTCTTCCTTATTTTTGAGTACCGGCCCTTTCTCCGGAGGATGGACTGCTTATCCACCACTCAGTGAATTACCGCAAGCCTCATCTGGCTCAGGTGCAGGGATGACTTTGTGGACCTTGAGTTTGATTTTGTTTGTAGTATCTGTACTGCTGGGAGGGATAAACTATATCACGACAGTGTTGAACCTAAGGACAAAGGGAATGACCATGTGGCGCTTACCCTTAACTATTTGGGCTTTCTTTGTAACGGCTATTATTGCCTTACTCTCTTTTCCGGTATTAGCTTCCGCTTTTTTTCTGGTGATATTTGACCGTGAATTGGGCACAAGTTTCTTTCTGAGTGATATTTATGTAGGTGGAGAAGCCTTAGATAGAGTAGGGGGAAGCCCTGTTTTATATCAGCATTTATTCTGGTTCCTTGGACACCCTGAGGTATACATTATCATATTACCAGCGATGGGCTTGGTTTCAGAAGTACTTTCCGTACATGCCAGAAAACCAATATTCGGATATAAAGCAATGGTATACTCTATACTTGCCATTGCGTTTCTGTCCTTTATCGTGTGGGCTCACCATATGTTTATGTCAGGTGTGAATCCATTTATTTCTAATATCTTCGTCATCTTTACCTTGATTATTGCGGTACCGTCTGCGGTGAAAGTATTCAATTGGATCACTACTTTATATGGAGGTAATATCCGATTTACCACAGCGATGCTTTTTGCAATTGGTTTCGTATCGATGTTTATCTCCGGAGGTTTGACAGGAATTTTTCTTGGAAACTCAGCGATTGATATTCAAATGCACGATACCTACTTTGTCGTGGCTCACTTCCATATTGTAATGGGTATTGCCGCATTCTTTGGCATGTTTGCCGGAATTTACAACTGGTATCCAAAAATGTACGCAAGATTTATGAACGAAACCCTTGGAAAGATTCACTTCTGGGGAACATTTATAGGAGCGTATGCGATATTCTGGCCTATGCACTATATGGGAATGGCAGGTGTGCCGAGACGTTATTATAGTTTTGAAACCTTTGATGCCTTTTCCCATTTTGATGCGACCAATAAATTTATAACCGTAGCCGCAATTATAGTATTTGCACTACAGATATTATTCGTGATCAATTTCTTCTATAGTATCTGGAAAGGTAAAAAAATGACTACAATGAACCCTTGGGGTGCAACTACTTTGGAATGGACTACTCCTATTCATACGGGACACGGTAACTGGCCAGGAAAAATTCCTGTGGTGCATCGTTGGGCATATGATTATGGAAAAGATGGAAAAGAGTTCCATCCACAAATATTACCGGTTTCAGAAGATGAGTCTGAAGCGCATTAAGGAACCGAATAAAATTTAGCAAGTGTATATAAAAGTTGCCAGTCGATCAGGGGAAAATTTTTTGAAGCAAAAGTTTGCTGACTATGCTATGCTGCTTAAGGTACGTTTGTCCCTATTGGTCGTGTTTTCTTCGGTGATGGCTTATTTGATAGCGGCATCAGGCTTGATCAATTGGATGGAAGTATTTTTATTGGGAGTCGGAGGATTCATGGTGACTGGTGCAGCGAATACGTTTAATCAGGTGCTCGAAAGAGAATCGGATCAATTGATGACACGTACTGCCAATCGACCTATTGCTACTGGAAGATTAAGTGTTTCGGAGGCCGTATTATTCGCAGGGTTTATGAGTTTGTTCGGCATTTTGATTCTTGCCACTTTCAATCCATGGACAGCGCTACTAGGGATGATTTCATTGATCTTGTATGCTTTTGTGTATACGCCCTTGAAAAAAATATCTTCAGTGGCAGTGATTGTAGGTGCGATTCCCGGCGCTTTACCGATGATGATCGGATGTGTAGCTTTCGAAGGAGAGATAACGATGTTGGCTTTGACCTTATTTGCGGTTCAGTTTTTATGGCAGTTCCCTCATTTTTGGGCAATTGCCTGGATGGCTTTTGAGGATTATATGAAAGCTGGTATCCATTTGTTGCCATCCAAGAGAGGAGTGAGGGATAATAATTCAGGCTTGCAATCTTTTATTTATGCTATGTTTTTGATTCCGGTAAGTTTAGTGCCTTATATGATGGGTGTTTCAGGGATGGTATCGGGATTAATTCTTCTAATATGCGGACTTGCCTATGCTTGGTGCGGATGGGATTTTTATAGAAAAGAAACCAGAAAGACTGCTTTACGATTGATGTTCAGCTCGTTTTTCTATTTGCCAATAATATTATTCGCCTTGTTTTTCGATAAAATATAAGATAAGATGAGTTTGGCTATACAACAACAAACACAGAATAAAATTCACCCGCATAAATTTGCGCTTTGGGTGGCTTGTGCAAGTATAACGATGATGTTTATGGCTTGGACTAGTGCCTATGTCGTTAGACAGGCTGCCGGAAATTGGTTAGAATTTAGATTACCCAATATCTTTTTTATAAACACTGCGGTATTGCTCTTGAGTAGCGTGACCCTTCATTTGTCCTATATCTTTTTCAAAAAAGAAATAGAGGCTTTATACAAGGGGCTTTTAGTCGTAAGTTTTTTGCTTGGCATCTCCTTTTTAGTACTTCAATACCAGGGATGGGTACAACTTTACGGTATCGGAGTAGCAGTGGATGGCAATCCTGCCGGATCATTTATTTATGTGTTTACCGGATTTCACGGTTTACATATATTTGGAGGCCTGGCGGCAATATTTGTAGCCATCTTTCATGCTTTCGGATTAAAATTTAAACCAACTCCAAAAAGAAAACTGAGATTTGAATTGACACTAACGATTTGGCATTTCCTAGATTTTCTTTGGTTGTATATTATAACATTTATCGTTTTACAATCGTAGATGAACAGGTTTCATCAAAGTATTTTTCAAACTAAGACAATAACTGTCGTTTTTAAAAAAATAATAAATGTCTACAGACGCAGCATTACACGATGAAGAAGTAGTTTCCGGAGCAGAAGCATGGGAAGGAGGTAAATCTCCATTTAGGACGAGTTACGGAAAGCTAATGATATGGTATTTCCTGTTATCGGATGCATTTACATTCGCAGGGTTCCTTATTGCCTATGGATCAATGAGGTTTAGCATGTTTACCTGGCCGGTACCGGATTTTGTATTCTCCGCTGCGCCTTTTGGAATCCATGAAGCACCGCTTATTTTTGTAACCTTTATGACTTTCGTTTTGATCGTAAGTTCGGTGACAATGGTGAGGGCAGTACAGGAAGGGCATCGTGAAAACAAGAGAGGGGTTATCTTTTGGATGTTTTTGACCATTCTGGGAGGGGCAGTCTTCCTTGGCAGTCAGGCCTGGGAGTGGACAACACTAATCAAAGGAGAAGGAGTAACGTTGACTAATGACCCTTTTTCTAATCATTTTGAAAGTGGTGTATACCTTTCAGGGGACGACCTAAAAACAGCGGGTTTTATCGAAACACCCATTCATCAGGAAGAAGCGCATGGTGCTGAGTCACATGATGACGGGCATAGTACAGGTGCAGAAGGAGAACATGGTGATGAGGCTCATGGTGATGATCATGCGCATAAAGTAAATACGCATTATTACCTGAAGCCCGGAGAAGCAGATATTCCTGAAAATCGCTTTTTTGCAAAAATAGACCACTATGGGAAAGAGTTTGCCGGGGAAACTTTTGTGGAGAATTCTCCTTATCTGATTACTTACCATTATGATCATGATATTTATGAATATGGTGCCTATAAATCAGATGAAGATGGCCAGATTAGAAAAGAAATTCAAGGGCCTAAGGCTTTTGGTGCTTTGTTCTTTTTTATCACCGGGTTCCACGGATTTCACGTTTTATCGGGAGTAGCATTCTTAATTATTATTTTGATAAATGTGGCTTCGGGCGTATATACCCGACGTAAGAATGGCTATGAGATGGTGGAGAAGATAGGGTTATACTGGCACTTTGTAGATTTAGTATGGGTATTTGTATTCCTCGTATTTTATTTACTATAAGACAAAGTTAAAACTCAATAAAGAATCTAATAAATTAAAACATTTTAATCTAAGATAGTAATGGGACATAGTTACGAAGAATCCAAAAAATTAGTAGTCAAAGGTTTAATTCTGCTTGGTATTATCACTATTATAGAGGTATTGATTGCTTTATTGGGCAATGGCCACATAATAGAAGGTTTTACTATGGCTAAGTGGATTATGTATCCGCTGATGATCGGCTTTAGTTTATATAAAGCTTATTTCATTGTGTATGAATTTATGCATATGCGATACGAAACGAAGGACTTGGCATTGACCGTATTATTACCGACTATGCTTTTGGTTTGGGCAATTATCGCTTTCTTTCACGAAGGTAATTCCTATAAAGAGCGGCGACAGTTAATTATTGATAAAGATAAAAGAGAGATTGGATATGTCGCGCCTCCAATAATAGAGATGAAAAAGATTGAATTAATTTAGAAAAAAGGCGAGCCAATCAGTGCTCGCCTTTTTTTTTATTGATCTTAAGAACCTTCTCTTTTATAAAATGTTATTTATACCATGACTGAGATTAGTAAGACCAAAAAATATATTCAGGCACTTGCCTTTTTTCTTTTCATTGTCGGATTGCCAATGGGATCCTGGTATTACTTGCAGGCAGGGTTTGACTATAATAAAGAGCTCATGTCAGAGCTTCAAAACTATGGTAGGATTCCGGCATTCACTTTAGTTAATCAGGATGGAGATACTTTGACCAGAGAAGACGTAGCAGAAAAAGTAATGGTTATTGATTTTTTTAATACGGGAAAAGATAGTTATTCAAAGACAATGGATTACCTGAGGAGATTCTCTGCTCAGTTTCACGATAGGAATGATTTGGTTTTTGTCTCTCATGCTCTTCAGTCCTCTTCATTAAGTATAAGTGATCTCAAAGCCATTATTGTAAAAGAGGAGCTTGGTAGTAACCAAAACGAATTCTTAAAGGGGAGCAATGAGGAATTGATAAAAATACTTTCTGAAGCTTATCAAATTCCGGATATTGAAAACAGGGCAGCGGATAAAACCATCCCAAGAAAAGCCGATATTTCAAATCTACCCGAAGAGTATCCCTACTTTATATTAGTAGATGACAGCGGCACTATCCGTAATTATTATAATATCTATGATGAAGAATCCATTACCCGGCTGGTAGAACATTTAGCGATAATCCTTCCAAGGAAATCGGAAGAAAAAGCAATTTTGAAAAGAGAAACAGAAAAGTAAATGGAAAAAAATACAAATTTGAAATTGGCTAAGAAATTGAATATAGCGGCCATTATTGTGTCTGTGGTGGTCTTGTTTATTGTCGGTTTTATGCGTCAGGTGAAATTAGATAGTGGCATTGATTTTACTTTTTTACCACCGGTTTACTCTACTTTAAATGCGATTTGTGCTGTCTTTCTGGGAATGGCTCTCTATCAAATAAAAAATAAGAACATTAAAAAACACCAACTTTATATCAATATTGCATTGGGTTGCTCTGTTGTATTTTTGGTCTGTTATGTTCTTTATCATTTTACTACCCCGGAAACGAAATATTGCCACGAAGGATCTATACGTTACCTTTATTTCTTCTTATTGATTACGCATATAATCCTTGCAGCAGTAATTTTGCCTTTTATCTTGTTTACCTATATCAGGGGATTTACCGGGCAAATTGAAAAGCATCGTAAAATGGCCAAAATAGTTTTCCCACTTTGGTTTTATGTTGCGGTCACTGGTCCGATTATATATTTTATGTTAAAAGATTGCTATTAGAAATTGGGATTCGTAAATTTGTAGTCCAATGAAAAAATTTAAAAATATACTCTTAGTGCTTTCTTTAATCCTGACCTTCAGTCTCGTTTCTACCAGTACGGATGCTCAATGTCCAATGTGTAAAATGTCGGCAGAGCAAAACCTCAAGGATGGAGGAACAGCCGGTAAAGGCCTCAACAAAGGGATTTTTATGATGCTTGCCATGCCCTATCTATTGGTAGGAACCATGGGGGTTCTTTGGTATCGAAACCGGAAGAAAGAAGACGAATAGATCTAAGGGCAGGCAGGTGAGCGGTGATTCATACTCCTTTTCTCGACTCGCAAGGCCAATTTCATTGATACACCGTATCAAGCCAGCGCCAATCGAAAGGACAATAATTCCTCATTCCCCATAAATCCCTGCATACTTCTCCTTAACGTAATCCATAAAATACTGAAAATTCAAAGTCTCGCCGGTAATTTTCTCACATAACTCATTGGCAGTATAATATTGACCATGGACATGAATATTGTCGCGTAACCATTTAAGCAAATCCTGGTTTTTCCCCCGCTCAATTTTTTCAAGAAGATTCGGAATATCCTTTTTTGCCTGATTGAAAAACTGGGCAGCATAAAAAGAACCCAATGAATAAGTAGGAAAGTAGCCGATCAGTCCGAAAGCCCAATGAATATCCTGAAGGATACCATGATTCGCATCAGGAACATCAATTCCCAAGTAGGTTTTATATTTCTCATTCCAAAGTTGATCAAGATTATCGACTTCAACAGTTCCTTCCATTAGCGCTTTTTCAATTTCATAGCGGATAAGGACATGGAAATGATAATGAATTTCATCGGAGTCTGTCCGGATAAGAGAAGGCGAAATTTTATTGATCCCTTTATAAAATGTATTTACATCAATAGATTTTAAATTTCCGGGAAAAGCATCCTGGAGTCCGGCATAGTGAGCTTTCCAATAATGAAGACTACGGCCGACATTATTTTCCCATAGCCGGGACTGAGATTCATGTATTCCCAACGAAATCGCTTTTCCCAGGGGAAGGCCGTACTCTTCCATCAAAAATCCCTGCTCATATAATCCATGCCCCCCTTCATGAATACAACTCCAGGTCATACTTCCAAAATTATGTTCATCAATCCGAGTGGTAACTCTTACATCGGTAGCACCAAAACTAGTAGTGAAAGGATGGGTAGAAATATCCTGCTGGCCGGCTTCAAAATCATAGCCTATGGTTTTAAGAATAGATAAGCCGAAATCCCATTGTTTTTGTTTTGGGTAAAATCGATATAAAAAAGAATTGTCAACCTGGTTCTGTGCCCTGATTCCTGCGGCAAAGTCAACCAATTGTCTACGTACATCTGTAAAAAGCGTATCCAATTGAGCAGATTTAAAACCTGGTTCATAATCATTGAGCAGTGCGTCATAAGGATGATCTTCCCAGCCTAACAAAGTTGCTTCTTCTCGTTTAATATCGATCATTTCTTTTAGCGCATCCCGATATAGTGCGAAGTCATTTGC
>JBLHJZ010000042.1:0-14197 GCA_047619515.1 Saprospiraceae bacterium
ATGCCCACATTGCCGATAAGATTGTTTTCCCGGATGGATTGTAGCATCCCTCTCCTGAGGCGCTCTCCCTGGAATTGTAAATGCTCAATGACATGCTCTTCGCGATAAATTTTCATGACGGCAATACTCGCTGCAAGGGCATGATTTTCTGCTCCATGTGTAGTGGACAACAAGAAAACCCTTTCTTTATCATGTAAAAGGCCACCGAGTTCCATGTATTCTTTTTTACCGGCTAGCGCAGCAATCGCAAATCCATTCCCCATCGCTTTGCCAAAAGTCGACAAGTCAGGTTGAATATTATAAAGGGTTTGTGCCCCTCCAATGTGCCAGCGAAAACCGGTAATCATCTCATCCAGAATAAACAGCGTGCCGTGTTTTTTACAAAGTGCCTGTAAAGCCTGTACGAATTTCAGATCCAGTGGCTCATACTTTTCCGGTTCCATAATGAAACAGGCAATCTTGCCTGGATACCGATTGAAAAGGTTTTGTACACTCCTGATATCATTATATTTGAATGTTAACGTCAGCTCCTTTATCGATTTTGGAATACCCGCATCTATCGGGGTAGCTCCCATAAACCAGTCATCGATAGAGAAAAAAGGATGATCCCCGCAAATCGCAACCATGTCTTTTCCAGTGACTGCTCTTGCGAGTTTGATCGCTGCGGTAGTACAATCCGAGCCGTTTTTAGCAAATTTTACCATTTCGGCACCAGGAACTAAATCCAGGAAAGCCGCTGCGGCATCGAGTTCAATTTTTGCCGGTCTGCTGTAATTGGTTCCCCATTGCATCTGTCGATAAGCCGCCTCCACAACCGGTTCGTAGCCATGCCCCAGACTCACCGCTCTCAAGCCCATTCCATATTCAATAAATTCATTGCCATCTACATCCCATACTCGACAGCCTTTGCCCTTTGCGATATAAGGTGCCAGAAATTCAGGAAACTGATCATCTCCTTTGGCATAGGTATGACTACCTCCCGGTATCAAATCGTGAAATTTTTGCTGGAGCGTTAAGGAATTATGGAATTGTCTTCTTTGAACCATATACTTAATTAGGGATTCTACATTATTAATTTTCTAAGGTGGAATGCTTCAGCGTATCTTCCGGTAGCCGCGGCTTCCATTCCTCGGATGCGCATCAGTGATAGAAAGGTTTCTTTATCAAACCAGTGTTTTCCTTTTTGACTATTGAAACTATCTATCAAAATATTTACTTTTTTATCTGCTTGTTCCGGACTGATATGGAAAAAGCAATTTGGAATCCCGAGGTCACCGTCATACTTCGGTATCTCGTACTCCAGAATCAAATGACTTCGAAACGTATTCCAAGCCAGGTCAGAAAGCAAGCGATGATCCTGGTGTCTGTCATTTCGATAATGTGTAAATACCAGATCTGGCGTGAAGTCTTTTTTTATGCTTTCAAAATATTCTTTGATTTCGTATTTTGAAGCTTCCAAAAAAGCATCTCTGTAATTCAGAACAATAATTTCTTTATCTGGAACATCTTTTAAAAAAGCTGCTGCACTATTGATTGCCTCTTGTTTCCGTTCTTCAGTAGAAGCAAAGACTAGCCACTTGATATGATTGATTTTATACTGATCAAATATTTTTAGTAAAGTGCCGCCACAGCCAATCTCAATATCATCGCAATGTGCTCCCACCGCAAGAATATTGAGCCCTCTTTCTTCGTTCAATTGGAATTGTGAAAGGATCATATTGCTCTTTTGAAAAAGTCTTTATCTCCATTTTTCCAGACCGCCCACGGAGTATCTCCTTTTTTATAAAGGTCGTCCAAAAACATTTTATCTTTAAAGGTATCCATAGATCTCCAAAAACCATTATGTCTGAAAGCCGTTAATTTTTGTTCTTTAATCAGCCGCTGAAACGGTTCGATTACGAGTTCATCTCCCATCTCCATATAGTCGAATATTTCGCGCTTTAGTATGAAGTAACCTGTGTTGAGCCAAAGATTGGCATTGGACATTGGTCTTATAGCGGTTACCAGACCACTCTTCTCCGCTTCTACCAAATGAAAACTTTCATTGGGCTGGTACTTCATAAAACTTGCGACCACATCCGGTTTTGTTTTGAAATCTTCGATCATCGTGGGAAGATGCATATTGGTCAAACCATCGGAGTAGTTAGCTAAAAACATTTCTTCGCCCTCTAAGTATTCCCTGACCTTCATAAGACGCATACCGATATTTGACTCCACCCCAGTATCTACGAAAGTAATCTTCCAGTCATCAATATCAGAGCTGAGTAATTCTATCCGATTTCCTCCTAAGGCGTAGACAAAATTATTGGAGATTGTTTCATCATAATTGATAAAATAATCTTTAATTTTGTCTGCTTTGTAACCCAGGCAAAGAATAAAGTCTTTATGCCCGAAGTGAGCATAATATTTCATGACATTCCAAAGGATTGGTCGATACCCAATGTTTACCATTGGCTTTGGAATAGTCTCTGAATAATCTTTTAGACGGGTTCCCAGCCCGCCACAAAATAGTACTACTTTCATATTGATGTTTTTTTACCAGTTAGCTGGTAACTTAAAGTTACCTCCTAACTTGATAGACCAGCTAACTCGCCAGGCCCACTAAACGTTTATTATTATTTTATAACCTCTTCGATCAATACATCTTCCAATACCGTCACCTCCGGTATAGGGATGACAAATTTCCCGCCCCAATCTTTGATAAATGACATTTGAGAAGAAATTTCTTTTTTCAAATTCCAGGGAAGAATCAGAACATAGTCTGGTTTTGTCTCTTTAATTTTTTCAGGCGCATAGATTGGAATTCTTGTTCCCGGTAAAAAATTGCCTTGTTTGTGCGGACTTCGATCTACGGTATAATCCATAAAGTCAGTCCTGATACCACAGTAATTCAATAAAGTGTTTCCTTTGCCTGGAGCACCATATCCTACTACTGTCTTGCCTTCTCGCTTTACTTGTATTAAAAATTCGACCAGCTTACGTTTCGTTTCTTTGACTTTTTCTTCGAATTGAGCATAGAGTTCAGTGGTTTTAAATCCTAATTTTTCTTCTCTTTCCAACAACGCTGCCACTGTAATTCTTACCGGTTTCGAATCATCCTGATGATGGCGTCCATAAATTCTGATAGAACCGCCATGTGTTAGCAGCTCATCCACATGGAAAAGTGTGATGCCGTGATGCGCAAAAATCTGATTTACGGTCGTAAACGATAAGTAAGAAAAATGCTCGTGATATATAGTGTCAAATTGGTTTTCTTCGATCAGCCGTTGCAAGTGAGGAAACTCCATCGTGATGACTCCTTTCTCTGCCAGCATAATCTTCATTCCCCCTACGAAATCGTTAATGTCCGGGACGTGAGCCAGTACATTATTTCCCAATAATAAATCTGCCTTTTTATATTTTTCAGCAAGTACTTTTGCGGTTTCGACACCGAAAAATCTCACTTCTGTTCGCACTCCTTTTTCGATAGCGGCTTCTGCACAATTACCGGCAGGTTCGATGCCAAGTACAGGGATATTCTTTTCGACAAACCATTGTAAAAGATAACCATCATTACTAGCGATTTCTGCAACCAGGGAGTTTTCGTCAAAGCCAAATTCCTGAATCATTAAGTCGGTATATTTTTTTGCATGTTGCAGCCAGCTATCAGAGAAAGAAGAGAAATAAGCATATTCGCCTGCGAAGATTTCTTCGGGTGTTGCAAATTCATCTAACTGAACCAACCAACAGTGGTGGCACACATAAGCATGTAATGGAAAGAATTTTTCCAGCTGGTTGGCTTCTTCCGGCTTGACATGTTTTTGGCAAAGCGGTGACATTCCAAGATCTACAACGCTTTGAAATAATGGCGTTGCGCAAAAACGGCAATTTCTAGAACTACCATTGATATGGTGTAATCCAGATGTAAACATATGTTTGTTTTTATAAAAAATAAATAACACATGAGCCTCTTATTTGAACTTCGATGAAGTACAACAGGCGGAAGCTGTTTATTTTAAAATTATTCCTGCAAATGCAGCGTCAATAGGGGGATGAGTTTGATCTTTTTCAGAAACAACTGTAGGGGGAAGCGGCCAGTTTATCCCTAACAAGGTATTATCAAATTTCAAACCACTTTCCATTCCTGGAGTATAGAAAGCAGTATGATGATAAATCAGCTCCGTATTGTCCTCTAGCGTTTGAAACCCATGCGCAAATCCTTCGGGGATATAGATCATACGCATATTTTCTTCAGAGAGCTCAAGACCATAATGTTGGAGGAAGGTAGGGGAATCTTTTCTGAGGTCGACTAAGATATCATACACTGCGCCTTTAATACAGCGAATTAGTTTGATTTCTGAAAAGGGAGGATTTTGATAATGTAAACCCCGAATCGTACCCTTGAAGGTATTTCGGGAGTGATTGAGTTGAACAAATTCTTTATGATGGCCGATCGCTTCAAACTCTTTTTTACAGAAAGTCCTTGCAAACAGGCCTCTTTCGTCGGAAAAAGGTGCCAGGTCTATATAGTAAGCACCGGATAAAGGTGTTTTATGAAAAATCATCCTACCAAGTTTAGCTGGCTATCCATCTCTCCCTGATTCAATAATTTATTGATGACATTAAGGCGAATTAGTGCAGATTTTCGGTATTGATCATCTTTGAAGTTAATAGCATTCAGCCCGTCGATCAGTCCATGAATAGAACTATTTAAGTCATATTGGGGCTGATGATTTGGAGCGATTTTTTTGAACAAGTCAAAGTTTACCCGATAAGAGCGTTTGTCGGGTTCAGCATTTTCATTAATAGAAACATTTATCTCCGGTAAAATCTTTTGTATGGCCAAAGCCAGTTCTTTTACCTGGTAGTTCCATTCATTGCTACCGGTATTGACGATTACGAAATTTCCACCCTTATCATTCTCTCTTTCCAGTCCCCAACGAATAGCTCTTGCCATATCCAATACATTGATCAAAGGTCTCCAGGGGGTTCCGTCACTCAGGATGGTGATCTCTTTAGCCGTCAATGCTCCTGCTACAAAATCATTGATTACCAAATCCAATCTAAGTCGTTCACTCATCCCACAGGCCGTTGCAAACCTCAGGCAAGTCACCTGAAAATTATCATTCGCCAACTCGGACAAAGTCTCTTCGGATTGTACTTTTGACCTGGCATAAGCAGTCAATGGGTTTAGCGCAGAACCTTCCGTCCGTGGCGCATCTTCAGCAGCACCATAAACACTGCAACTGGAGGCAAAGATAAATTTTCGGACATTTTTAGCTTTTGCCTTTTTAGCAATATCAATCGTCGCTTTGTAATTGACATCCATCGTGACCTGCTCAAATTGGTTACCGATAGGATCGTTGGATATCGCAGCCAGGCTGATTACGGTATCTACATCGGTTAAGATATTTTCATCAAAATGTCTGACATCGCCATAATACTGGATATTCAAAAAAGACTCCGGACTAATGGTAACGTTAGTGATATGCTTGGCGAAATATCCAATATCATAACCAATCAAAGTAGCTTGTGGATGATGTTTCCTTAGTTCTTTGATCAAGCCTGGTCCGACGTACCCTAGATTTCCGGTAATTAATATTTTCAAAGCGATCGTTTTTATAGATTATGATAGAATAATTTTTATATGCTTTGTGATTTTTATATCTCGCCCGACAAGGGTAGTATCTATGCCTGACTAGAATAGCATACGAAAAACAGAAACAAGAGGTTTCCGATAAACATTAATCTTTTGGTCGGACCAGATCATAAGCATCTATCCCGTATTCTGCATGATCAGGGGTCCGTGTCAATAGTTTCAATGGACTCATAAACAACTCAACCCTGCCAGCACCGAGATTCAGGGAAGACGATACATGCTCAGTACTATTCATAAAAGTATGGTGGTAAACACCCCATTTATTATTCCCTCCCCAGGGTTGATTCTGGTAAACAGTAGCCGTTTTTTTATTATAAAAAAGATGATCATTTAACCAAACCTGAAGTAATCCATCTGTTCCTAATCCATAGATCACATGAATCACAACTTCCAGCTTATCTCCGGCCATCGGTTTTACCGGATAGACAAAACGATCAGAGCTCGCGGCGTTTACCACCTGGATTTCTCCACCCTGCGCCGGGGCTGGATCGTTTAATGCAGCAATTTCTATTTCTATTTGTGGGGACAGGCCATTGATGCCCGGATGATTTTGAAAAACAGTAATCGGGGAACTTGTATCAATAACATAGTTGTCGCCAAAAGTATATTCCCACCCAATCCACTGTTCCGTACCGAGCGGATGATTGATAGGCCAGGGATCGGTATGTATTTCACTCCTATAATTATAACTGCTGGGAGCGTTCTCCGGTGTTTCGGGAATAAGGGGATCAATATAAAAACGAACTTGCTTCCCCACAATACTTATACCCTCCGGGTCGAACGCCGTATCTACAAACAAACCATCTCCAAAAGCAGTGCCGCCAGGCCAGGTGTAAACAGGGATCATTATTTCATTCCAATTCCAGCATTTAAGACCAGAACGATCCGTAGAAATCAGGTAAGCGAGATCCTGCTGATCTTCTACCGGATCCGAAGTCGTTGAAGGGTCGCACTGGATATTTAAGGTGAGGAGTAAAAGAAAAGAAAAGAGTTTCATCATAATTTGCTATGCTTAAAAAGCATTAATTCGGGTTTTTTTACTGAAAACAGTCAGGAAGATTATTTTTATATCCAAAATAAATTCCCAGTTTTCAATATACCATAAGTCATACCATACTCTCTTTTTCTTTTGTTCATTTGTATTAGTCGGGCCTCTCCAACCATTAACCTGAGCCCATCCGGTGATCCCCGGCTTGACATAATGCCGAACCATATAATCATTGACAACTTTTCTAAAATCCTGGTCGAGATTTACCCGATGTGGCCTTGGGCCTACTACACTCATATTCCCTTTTAGGACGTTGAAAAATTGTGGTAATTCATCCAAATCAAATTTTCTTAAATATTTGCCTATCCTGGTGATTCTGGGGTCATTCTTTACGGTTGATTTAGTCCCATTCGCCGGATCGTCACAAGTGGACATCGTTCTGAATTTATAACACTTAAACACATTGCCGGACTCTCCTTTTCGAAGCGGAGTATAAAAAATGGGTCCTTTGCTATCCAGAAAGATAATCAAGCCCAGCATTAAAAATAATGGCCCGAGTACGATCAACACGGTCAAAGAAAAGAAAACATCAAAAACCCTTTTCAGAAAGTAATTGCTAAAATTATCAAGGGGAGTCTGACGATGTTGAAATAATGTCACGCCATCCATCGTGTAGGGCTTCAGCGTATTGCCGGGTAAGACCGGTGTTTCGGGAATGATATTTACTCTCCTCCCTTTATAATCGGCTACTCTGATTATTTCTTTGATTTCTTTTTCCTCTAAAATCCCTCCCATGATAAAAATCTCATCAATAAGATGAGCGTCCAATACTTCCTTGAGGTCAGCTGTTCTTCCCAGAATGGAAACACCTTCCAGTTTTGATTTTGAGGAGTTATGATCCAAAAATCCGACAACTCCATAGTCTCTCTCTTGAAAATACTGGATAGTCGCTTGTATGTTTTTCCATTTCTTAGCCGAACCAATGAGTAACACCCTGGATACAAAATCGCTACTTTTCTTTCTTTTATAAATGTCTGAAACAATTCCCAGCGAAATAATATTCATGATAGAAAACAGGAAAATCGGTAACATGAAAGTAGTCCGGTTAAAGTATTCAATTTTGAAAGTAATCGCTATTGTCGAAATAATTCCGATAAACATGAAGATGCTTAGTACAAATGACTTAATCTTCTTTTTATTCCCCGTAGAAATATAAAAATCCTGGTCTCTGTTTATTAAGATGACTAATGCCCAAATAAGATTGAATAACCCTGCGAAACTGAGTAAGGCAGCAGGTACATTTTGAGCATCAATAGGAATAGTCGAGAAAATATTTTTAAAGAAGAAAACAGAAAAGATACTGAGATTTAGTAGTAAAAACTCAATAATAATATTCGAAAAAACAAGATGCTGTTTTTTGCGTATCATAGTCTGATTAATTGTAAGATTTTGTAAGTAATTGGTCAATGAGTGCTATGAGCTTTCCTGATCAGAAAACCAATAACACGTGGGAGGATTACTCCTTTTAAAACAAAAGGAGGATTATAAAGAAGGGGATTAGTGTTAAAAAAGATGTCCCTTATTAAAAGAGAATAGGACTTAGAGGGGTGTAACATAACTCCTACAAAACTAAATAAAACATTCCACTTTGTCAAATATTAAAATATAACATGTAAAGTGCTCCGAATTTTCTGGGTCAGATTTCCCTTAGTCCTTACTATCTATGATTTTCTTGCGCAGATGATGCAAGTCAGTATATCCATTTGACATTCAGGAGATTGAAATTTAGGCTGAAGTGACCGTAAGACGGAGTCCATATGTTTTTGCTCTAATTGAATCCTGGGGATAACTTCAACATTCTCCCATCCAAAGGCTTCTAATTGTTGCTTGTACTCAAGAGGTCGAATCCTGTTTTGAGAACCCCTGAATTTAAGGGGATTATAAAGTACGTCGGCATATCTGTAAATATTCAAAGGGTCTCTTTTATTAATCCAGCGGGTATGCGTTTTCATATCAATCAGTGCAATAAACAAAGCTCCGGGACGTACAATCTCACTTAATTGTTTTATTGTTTTTGCCGGATCGTCAAATTGCTGAAAGGCAGAATTACTGACCACCAGATCTATGTTCGTTCCATCAAAAACAGAAAGATCAAAATCACTACGTGATAAATAATTTAACCAGTCATTCTGCCCCTTTAGTGTCCGCTCTAACTGGCTCTTCAATGTCAAAACATCAGTTTTTAAATTAGGGTCTATTTGAAAATGCTTAAACAAATGCTCGTAAAAAGAATCGGGTGTGTTTTTGACCAGGTTGTGGACATCCATTGCATGATAACTATTGCTCCGTCAGCAAGCATAGTCAACCCTATTCCAAGATCGGCACCGGGACCTAGCTCCAGAATGTTTTTCCCCTAAATCATTGAAGCGCCTTCCTGAGAGGCTTCGAGATGATCCAACCATCTTTTTATTACCCTGAAGTCATAATTAACTGCTCGCTCAATATCATCAAAATTAAAACCCCTTGCACTAGTCTAACCCTTGACTTCCCCCCGGACTTTATTCATTATCATCAATGCCAGACCTAAAGAATAGTTGAGGGCATTATTAGAGATTCCCGGCGTTTCCGTAAACCCTTGTATCTCAGAGGGGAGCAATGATATATTATAAAGTGGCGTCATGTTTATTTTCCTGCTTAATAGAATGTTGTTATTGAAAAAGTATTTTAATCCAGCGAAAGAAATTTATTATTATGGGTTTGGTATGCTCTTTGGCTTTATAGACAAAAATACCGCCATATTTATCTTTATTGCTGGTGTCTTTTCCACTGGTTTTGTAGTAATTCCAATCTCAGGAATAAATTAATTTGTCAAAAACTTTATGGAGCAGAAAATCAGAATCGGGGTTGTTATAAATTCTTTAGCGTTGCCAGCCTGGAAAGTAATGTTATTAAAAAAAATAGCCGGGGATAAGGCAGTAGAAATTGTGGCAATACTTATGTCTGCGCCTGGCAAAAAGCAACCAAAAGGAGGAATTGGTCTTTGGTCATGGCATATGCAATTAGACACCAATCATTTTAAGTCAAAGCAAAAAGCTTTTAAAATTTCACCTATTGATCATCATTTTGAAAACCTTCAAAAAATCCGACTCGATAATCTCCAGGCTATTGGCGCATGTTTATTAGACGTAGTGATCTGTTTGGATAAAACAAGGATAGCAGATGAAATCTATGGTCTGGTTAAACATGGCGTTATGTATTTCGCACATGGCCCTGATGGTAAGTCAAATGAGCGATTATTGGGCTATTGGGAGTTTATCAAAATGCAAGAAGTGATCACTTCATCATTGGTCATTAAAGTAAGTTCGGATCATCCGGCAAAAGTAATCTACCAGACCTGGTCGATGATGCCTACCATGTCGATGTCAAGATCCCGGAATAAGCATATGTGGAAGATGACTTCCTTTATTCCCAGGGCGTTAAAAGAATTTTGCAGTATTGGCTCTTTAGCATTTTTTAAAAAAATCAGTAAAAATAAAGCGCTAGCAATAAACCCCGGAGAGACGAAAAGCGTAACCCCTTCCGGCTTCAGATCATTTATAAATTTAGTGAATCACTTTAATAGAATGGCGTATAATGCTGTTCGGAAATTGCTGTACAGAGAACAGTGGATTTTGTTGATAGACAGAAAGCCCGCTTTATCAACTGCTTTTAAAGACTTTAAAAAAATACTGCCCCCAAAGAATAGTTTTTGGGCCGATCCCTTTTTAGTAGAAAATAAAGGAAGGCTGTTTTTATTTTTTGAAGAATTATTTTATACCACCAATAAAGGACACTTGGCCGTGATGGAAATTCTTCCTGATAGTTTTGGTCCGGTCCAGATCGTATTAGAACAACCTTATCATCTTTCCTACCCTTTTGTTTTCCAACATGAAGACAAATGGTACCTGATCCCGGAATCTTGTGAAGCGAAGACGATCCAGCTATACGAATGTACTGACTTTCCGACCGGCTGGAAACATAAGATGAATTTGATGGAAAATATTTGTGGCATGGACACCACCTTGTTTTATTACGAGAATAAATGGTGGCTGTTTTCAGCAATCGCTGAAACACCGGGTGCTAGCCATCATGATGAACTTTGTTTATTTTATGCAGATACGCCTTTGACTAATAAGTGGACGGCACACCCAAAAAATCCAATCATCACAGATGTCCGTACTGCACGTCCGGCTGGTAGATTATTTTGGCAGGATGGGCAGTTAATTCGTCCTTCTCAGGATTGCTCCAAAAAATACGGCTATGGATTCAATTTGAATATCATAGAAGTGATGACGGAAACGGAATATCGCGAAAAGCAATGGAAACATGTACGTCCGGATTGGGATAAAAAATTAAAACGAACTCACTCTATTGCCAGTGAGTCGGGAGTTACTGTCATTGACGGGTTGATTCAGCGGAGGAAGTACTAGTGCTGATCTCGATAGAGGTCATATTATATTAGGAAAAGAATTCAAATAAATCTCCCCAATTTTTTCTGCTTCGAAGTCAGCAGCACGCTCATAACCTTTTCGGATATAATCATCCCGAAGCGTTTCATCTTCCAATATTATAAGCAAAGCTTTGGCGAGTAGATCAGCCCTGCCAACCGGATGTAAAATACCAAAATCTCCCAATTCGATTTTATCTTTTAATAATTGGCTCAGATCAGAATCCGGATATAAAATTTCCCGTGGGCCCGAGATACAGTCAGCGGAAACAACCGGAGTACCACAAGCCAAAGATTCGATAATAATATTAGGTAAGCCTTCCATGCTACTGCAAATAACCATCAAGTCAGATTTTGCAATAAAGGCAAAAGGATTGGATTGATAACCCAGAAAGTGAACCTGTTGAGTCAGCTCAAGTTTTTCAGTGAGCCTTTCCATGGCCTCCTTTTCTTCACCAAGACCCAGCAAAAGCAGTTCTACTTTTGGGAAAGACTTTCGGGCTATTTTTAAAGCTTCCAATAAGTCACCGACTCTTTTTCTGGCCACGAAACGACCGGCCCAAATGATATATTTTTTATCTGGCGAAAAATTAAACCCATCAATCGGTTCTGCTGCCTTTTGTCGAATATCCTCCAGTTGGTGAGGATTATAAATCCGCCGGTGATTAGGATGTTTTTCTAATCCCAGATAGGTATCCATTTCGTTTTTCATCACATCACAAATCGAAATCACTGAATCTGCCCGCATAAAAACCTGGCGAAAGATCCATTTGGAAAGTATACGCTTCCAGGCAGGTTGATGATCAAAGTTCATTCTGGAATGGATGACGATCTGGGCAAAATGCCGGGAGCCCAAAATACGGGCTAATACATTCGTAAAGTTGGCTCTCGGAAGATGACTCTGTACGATAGGAATCTTATTTTTCCGGACCTGTCGTTTTAGCCGAATCGCCCCCAGGAAAATATAAGGAATCTTCCACCAGCTTTTTTCAAGGGTTTCCTTATTGGATAAATAGTTCACCGGAGTACCTTCGGGAAGATCATAAAAGCGTTCTTTTTCAATAAAAAACAATTCCATCTCATTGCCCGTTGACCTAAAACGATCATGGAGCGTCAGGGCGACTTTTTCAGCACCTCCTGAGGTTAAAGAATTGATAAATATCGAAATCATGCGACTACTGGTTTTTTATAACCAACTAATTTATCGTATAATTCAAGATAAGATTTTTCCATACTTGCCAGGGTAAAGTGATCATAAATCCGTTGCTTTCCTTTCTCTCCCATTTCCTGGCATAGCCCGGGGTTATCCAATAATTGATTGATCTTTTCTACCATTATCTCCGGGCTTTTTGAAGGAATCACAAAGCCGGTTTCACCATCAATGACCAGTTCGGGAGTGCCACCACCCCCCGAAGCGATCACGGGTTTGCCCAGCACCATATATTCCATGATCGAATTAGAGATACCTTCCGTAAAGGTAGAAAGGACACCAATATCAAAAGTATTTACCACGGATTCTATATCTTTTCTTTGCCCGGGAAACAGTACCCGCTCCCGCAGATGTTGAGGTATTTTGTCTTTATAATATTGAAATTTGGCGCCGTCACCAATACCGAGAAAGCATACATCTTGCCGTTGTTCGAGAATAGCACCTGCAGCTTCAATATAGGTATCATAGTCTTTTCTATCGAAAAATCCGGCGACCATACCGACGACTTTTCCTTTAGGAATATGGAGTGCCTGTTTGACTTCTTCTCTGCTTTTTAGTTTTTCGATGCGCTGAAAATCAAAGCCGTTAAATACACAATAGCTTTTTGATGCCGGTGCCCGGTAAGCCTGAAGCCCTGCGTTTGAGTTTCCGACAATCATATCCGAAAAAGGAAAAGTGATGCGTGCCCGAAAGTAACGGGTGTCCAAAAAATTCATTCCTGCTGCGGCGTCTGAAATACTGGCATTGAGCAATTTGATGCCCAATAACTTTGCGGTCGGTAAGGCATATACAGCCGGCATCCAACCCCAGCAATGTAAAATGTCAGGTTGTTCTTTTTTACAAATCTGATATAGCCGGACAAAAACTCTTGGATCTTTTGGCGGGTTTCTTTCCAGATAATAGATTGGAATGCCCATGTCCAGCACCTCAGGATATTCCACTTTTTTGGAAAATATAACTAAGGCAATTTCTATAGGGTCAAGTCGTGAAAAGGCTTTCAGTAATTCAATTAACCGCCGTTCACGACCACCTCTTACCAGACTGTCGATGAGCATTACTACTTTCATACCATCTCTTATTAAATATATTTTTTACCCCTTATTAAGGGACAGGTCCTAAACACTTTTTACCCGTAATTGAGCAACTGCAGCGCCGATCATTTCCTTGAGAATTCGATCGATATCGTACTGGTAAGCAAAGCCTGGATAATGAGCGCTGAATTTCCCAATATCAGACACATACCACATATGGTCGCCACTACGGGCTTCGTCAGAAAGGGTATAATTCAACCGATAGCCACTAATTCTTGCAATGCTATGTATCGCTTCGAGCATAGATATATTAGCGTGACGCGATCCTCCCATATTATAAACTTCTCCTGGTCGTGGATTCTGGAAATAATGCCAAAAGGCATTGATGAGATCTACGCTATGGATATTATCTCTTACTTGTTTTCCTTTATAACCAAATATGGTATATTCTTTTCCGCTCACCGCACATTTGACCAGATAAGCTAAAAAGCCATGAAGTTCTGCCCCCTGATGCGTAGGCCCGGTGAGGCAGCCTCCCCGAAAAGCCACGGTATTCATACCAAAGTATTTGCCATACTCCTGAACCATGACATCTGCGGCTACTTTACTGGCGCCAAAGATGCTATGTTTTGAATGGTCAATAGACATACTTTCATCAATTCCTTCTTTATAATAAGGGTGCGATTGATCGACTTCCCAGCGAAATTCATGCTCGACTAAGGGCAAAAAATTGGGCGTATCCCCATAGACCTTGTTAGTACTTGTAAAAATGAAAGAGGCTTTTGGACAATGTAGCCGCGTAAATTCCAGCATATTTAAAGTGCCCGTGGCATTCACTGAAAAA
>JBLHJZ010000043.1:0-14080 GCA_047619515.1 Saprospiraceae bacterium
CGAACAGGGGATACGCTAAATATAAATGGGAATGTTTTGAGTTGTATAAATCCGGATTTCAAAATAAGGTACTCTTGGAAAATGGGGTGCTTTCTAAATTTACATTTACAAACGTATCAAGGTTAGGTCTGGCACTTAAAGAATTTGATTGGGTGGAATCTTTTCTAAAATCCTATAAATCATACCTTCCAGTTTCCGAACGGGAAAATACTTATAATTATATCCTAGCATTATTTTATTTTCTAAAACCGGACTATACAAATGCAATGAAGCTCCTTCAAAAAGTGAATTTTAATGATGTTCTCGATAATCTCGATTCGCGGCGTATGTTACTCCGAATCTATTACGAATTAAGAGAGTACAGTGCCTTGGACTCTTTGCTGGACACTTTTAATGTCTATCTAAGCCGGCATAAAGACATCGGCTACCACAAAGACAACTATGCAAACCTGATTTACTTTGTAAAGAAAATATTAAAAGCTAACCTCTCTGATAAAGCTCAAAAATTAAAACTAATAGGAGAAATTGAAGCGACTCAAGCGATTGCGGAGAAAGCCTGGCTGCTGGAACAGTTGGATTAATTAGGAATTAGGAATGAAGAATTGTTACCCGGAGAGCCCTCACCTCTCACCAACTCACCCCTCACTCCTGGTTCTTCTCCATATAATCCAAAGCCAGATTCGTCAATGATTTTACCCCCAGCAACATGCCACTCTCGTCTATATAGAAATCTGGCGTATGATGTGGGCCTGCATCCAGGGGGCTCATTCCCTTTGGCATCCCCCCCAGGAAGAAAAACAAACCGGGTATCTCATTGGCATAAAAGGAAAAATCTTCTGCGCCGGTAATGGCTTTCATGACGCGGACATTTTCTTCGCCAGCCGTTTCTAAAAGGCTGGGCAACATCATCTTTGTGAGCGCTGCATCATTAAAAGTAACCGGAATGCCATTGTCGATTTCCACTTCAGCGACTGCGCCGCTCGCTTCGGCGATATTGGTCGCTGTAAGCCGGATTTTTTCATGGATGATTTTTCGCATATCCGGATCGAGTGTCCGGATTGTCCCGACCATGTCGCATTCTTCGGGGATGATATTATTTCGAACGCCTCCGGTAATTTTTCCAACAGTGATCACTGCCGCCTCATTAGTCAATTCCGTTTGCCGGCTGATGATGGTTTGCAAGCCCATGATGATCTGTGCGGAAACCGTAATCGGATCAATACCCGACCAGGGACGGGAGCCATGTGCCTGCTTCCCTTTTACTTTGATAGTGAAACGATCTGCTGCTGCCAAGGCTCCGCCGATTTTATAATTGATCTTTCCGACCTCAAGTATAGACCGGATATGCAGGCCAAAGATCACGTCAACCTTTGGATTATCCAGTATTCCTTCCTTTATCATTAATTCAGCGCCACCTTCTTCGCCCGGAGGGGCTCCTTCTTCAGCTGGCTGAAAGATAAAGACGACTGTACCTTTGAGGTCTTTTTTTATTTTAGATAAAACCTCAGCGACAGCCATCAGAATCGCCACATGGGTATCATGTCCGCAGGCATGCATGACGCCAACCTCCTGACCCAAAAAAGTAGCCTTGACTTTTGACGCAAAAGGAATATCAACTCGTTCCACCACTGGTAGGCCGTCCATATCTGCCCGCAGACCAACGACAGGGCCGGGCAGGCCTCCTTTCAAGACTCCTTTGACGCCGGTGTGCGCAATACCAGTGCTTACTTCAATGCCAAGGGCGCGGAGGTGACTGGCGATCTTTTCTGAGGTTTTAAACTCCCGGTTGGAAAGCTCAGGATTTTGATGGAAATCTCTCCGCCATTCGATGACTTTGGATTCGATCTGATCAATAAGGATTGCTGCGCTTTCTTTATTTTGAGCTAAGAGGCTTGTAGAAAAGAAATAACATAACAGGAGAAGGTATAGGAATTTCATAAGCACTATTTTTATAAAACTGAAGATAAGAAATTATTTACTGAGTCCTTAAATAAAGTAAAAATAAAAAAAGCGCAGTACAAAAGCACTGCGCCAAATTCAATCTTAATTTTGAAAGTCGTAGTACCACTCGAAGTGGTACTACGATAATCTAAGAGCATGTTGGAGATTTGCTCTAAACTGAAGCCTTCGACCCAAGCATAGAAGCCATATATTCCCGGTTCAGCATTGCGATATTGGCAATAGAAATTTCTTTTGGACATTCCGCTTCACAGGCTCCGGTGTTGGAACACATTCCGAAACCTTCTTCGTCCATTTGTTTGACCATAGACTGCACTCGTTTTTGAGCTTCAACTTTACCCTGTGGTAAAAGTCCAAGGTGGGCAACTTTCGCGGAAGTAAATAACATAGCTGAGCCATTAGGACAGGCTGCAACACAGGCACCACAACCAATACAAGCTGCAGCATCAAAAGAGCTGGCGGCCAGGTCTTTTTCAATCGGAATTGCATTGGCATCCTGAGCCTGACCAGTATTGACAGAGATATAACCACCGGCCTGGATAATTCTGTCGAAAGAAGTTCTATCTACCACGAGATCTTTGATCACTGGAAAAGCGGCAGCTCTCCAGGGCTCAATCACAATTATATCGCCGTCTTTAAACGCCCGCATATGCAGTTGGCAAACGGTGGTTCCTTGTTGAGGGCCATGAGCTCTACCGTTGATTACCAGATTGCAGGTACCACAAATACCTTCTCGGCAATCATGCTCAAAAGCAACCGGTGTTTTCTTCTCCCCGATGAGAGACTCATTGAGTACATCTAACATTTCCAAAAAGGACATATGTTCGCTTGCGACTACCTTGTGTGTTTCAAAACGACCTTTTTTGTTAGCATTGTCTTGTCTCCAGATTTTTAATGTCAATTTCATATCTCCGTTATTTTGACCTAATGTTTGTAAGGTTTTCGGTTTTTGGGATTCGGTTTTCGAGCCACCGAATACCTAACACCGCTGTTATTTATAAGATCTGGTTTTCAATTCAACGTTTTCAAAATGAAGTGCTTCCTTATGCACTTTTGGTTCGGTTTCGTCCCATTCCCAGGCGGCTACATAAGTATAATCTTCATCATTACGCATGGCTTCTCCTTCTGGAGTTCGGGACTCTTCCCGGAAGTGTCCGCCACAAGATTCGTTTCTGTCCAGTGCATCCATGATCATGACTTCGCCTAGCTCCATGAAATCTGCCACCCGGGTTGCTTTTTCGAGTTCAGGATTGAATTCTTCAACCGTACCGGGAACGAAAACATCTTTCCAAAATTCTTCCCGCAATTCTCTGACCATCTGGCGAGCCTTGGTCAGACCTTCTGCATTTCTGGACATTCCGCAATAATCCCACATGATTTGTCCGAGTCTTTTGTGGAAACTTTCAACGGACTGATTCCCTTTAACGTCTATTAATTTTTGGAGATGTTCCCTGGTCTGTTTTTGGGCTGCTTCAAACTCAGGAGCAGAGGTTTCGATTTGAGGCGTTCTGATTTCCTGCGATAAAAACTGTCCGATAGTATAAGGGATGACAAAGTAACCATCCGCTAATCCCTGCATCAATGCAGATGCGCCAAGACGATTTGCGCCGTGATCAGAGAAGTTGGCTTCTCCTAGAACAAAAAGTCCGGGGACATTGGTTTCCAAATTATAATCCACCCAAAGACCGCCCATAGTATAATGAACAGCCGGATAAATTTTCATCGGAAATTTGTATGGATTCTCCCCTGAGATCTTTTCATACATTTGAAACAGATTACCGTATTTTTCTTCGATGACTTCTTGTCCAAGTTTGATGATCGTTGCCGCATCTGGATTGTGCAAACCTGAAGAATGCGCTTTCGATTCTCCATATCGTTGGAAAGCAGAAGTGAAATCCAAATAAACCGCCAAACCGGTTGGGCTTACTCCTTTGCCTTCATCACAAGCTACTTTTGCCGCGCGGGATGCAACGTCTCTTGGAACTAAGTTCCCGAATGCCGGGTATCTGCGTTCGAGGTAATAATCTCTATCTTCTTCCGCTATATCCAACCCGGTCTTTTGGCCTTTTTGAATGGCTTCTGCATCTTCTTTACTTTTAGGAACCCAAACTCTGCCGTCATTTCTCAGGGACTCAGACATCAAGGTCAGTTTAGATTGATAGTCTCCAGAAACAGGAATACAAGTAGGGTGAATTTGTGTGTAACATGGATTGGCCATTAATGCGCCGCGACGAACTGCTTTCCAGGCAGCCGTTACATTACAATTCATTGCATTGGTCGAAAGGTAGAATACGTTTCCGTAGCCACCAGTGGCGAGTACCACGCTATGTGCTGCAAATTTTTCTACTTTGCCGGTCAGAAGATTTCGCGCAATGATTCCCCTGGCTTTTCCATCGATTTTTACCAAATCAAGCATCTCGTGCCGGTTGTACATCTCGACATTTCCCAGCGCTATCTGTCTGGAAAGTGCCTGATAAGCTCCCAGGAGCAATTGCTGCCCGGTCTGACCTCTTGCATAAAAAGTCCTACTCACCTGAACACCACCGAAAGAACGATTATCTAAAAGACCGCCGTACTCTCTGGCAAAAGGAACACCTTGCGCGACACATTGGTCGATGATGTCTACACTTACCTCTGCCAGTCGGTGAACATTGGATTCGCGGGAGCGATAATCTCCTCCTTTAATTGTATCATAAAAAAGACGGTAAACGCTATCTCCGTCATTTGCATAATTTTTTGCAGCATTGATACCTCCCTGGGCAGCGATGGAGTGAGCTCGCCGTGGGCTATCATGAAAAGTAAAGGCTTTGACATTATATCCTAACTCTCCCAGGCTTGCAGCCGCCGCAGCTCCTGCTAATCCTGTCCCCACAACGATAATGTCAATTCGTCTTTTATTATTTGGGGCTACCAGATTCATCGTGGAACGATACTTCGTCCATTTTTCATCGAGTATGCCTTCGGGTTCTTTTGCGTCAAGTTTCATAATAGTTCTTTTTTATAAATTCTTTTCTCGATTCTCTTTCGCCTCCCTGCGGCTAACACATTCGATACACTGTATCAAGCCAGCGCCAATACTCGAAACAGGTGCTGAGTTTATAGAAGTAGGACACAAATCCTAAATTCTAATTCCTAAATTTAAGTAAACCACTTCCACCAGCCCATAGCATTACCGAAATAAACAATCGGAATGATTGCAAAACCTATTGGAATGACTAAAGCAAATAACTTACCCAAGGAATGGATAGCCGGGGTATATTTTTTATGATTAATTCCCAGCGTCTGGAAAGCGCTCTGGAAACCATGCCATAAGTGAAAAGACAAGACGGCCATACCGATTAAATAGATTATTACCAGCCACCATATTGAAAAAGAAGACGTGACGCGAGCATAAAGATCTTTTACCGGATGATCAAAACCATCAACGGTTACCATAGCCATTTGAGCATCAAAATGCATACGATACCAAAAATCTCCCATATGGATACAGATAAAAGCAAAGATCAGCGTCCCAAGCAAAGCCATATTCTTGGATGACCAACTCGCGCTCGCGCTCGTACTGACGGCATATTTTGTTCCTTTTGCTTTCCTGTTTGCAAGCGCAATTAGAATCCCTTGAATTGCATGCAGTACGATAAAGAAGTAATTACCATAGGAGATAATTTTGATCAATGGATTATGGGTCATCAAATAAGCATAGCCATTAAATGCATTTCCACCATCATCGAGCAATAATTGCAGGTTGCCAGCCAGGTGGACTACCAGGAAGAGCACTAGAAATAATCCGGTAAGACTCATGATTAGTTTCCTGCCGATCGAAGAAGTTAAAAATTTAGTTAGCCAAGTCATTTTGTTTGTTTTTCATCTTTGCGAATGCCTACAAATCTATCTAATAAAAGGCAAAACCCCAATTAAAGTTTTGTTTCATCAAAAGCATATGTTTTATTTAGAATGATTCTAAAGATGAAACAGCGTGGCTAGTCATAAAAGGCTTCGCCACCACTTGCCAATATAAGGTTCTTTCCGTATTTATCAAGCGATTTACTATCCTGACTTTTGCGTAACTTTGCAAAAAAAAATACTTGGATGAAAACCAATCAGAAATTAAACTTTGGCCATTTTTTAGAAAAATTTCCGGAAATAGTCCTTCCGATTACACTTACGGAAGAGTCCGCCCGGGCTTTCAGTCAAACCAATGATCCTTTATCAGACATCCTGATACAGGAGTATATTATACCCATTGAAACGGAAGAGATAGACGATCTGACAGAATTTATAGCCTGTGTTCGCATCCCAAAAACCGAAAACTTTTATGCGGTTATTTATTGGAAGGCCGCTTTATTGAATTATCAGTACATACTTGCTACTTTTTCAAAAACCGGCGTCCCAATTGACAGAAGAGTCATCGCAGGAACTTATTCTGATGGAGAGACGTTAGTGCAGTCTGTAGCGACTATTGAAGAAGATTGGATAATATACGTGGTCTCCGGGAAGACATCTGCAAACGCTACCTCTTACGATGCCTCATCAAGTAAATCTTTCAACTTAGAATTGCTAATCACGGGTGAAATTATAAACTCGGATGACTAATACACAAGTGGTATTCGGTTTTAGGCTTTCGGTAATACCGAATACCTAAAACCGAATCCCCAAAATTTAAATAAAACTAATGTCGAGAAAAAAGAAATCGAAGACGGGAGGGCAAAAGCTAACGGCTGCTCTACTCCAGGGGGAAGTTTTGAAGCTTTTCAAAAGAGAGCCCAAAAAAAGGCTTAACGCCAAACAAGTTATTAAGAAATTAAAGATTGATAATAATAAAGACGCGGTTCAGGATGCGCTGACTAAGCTCGAAAAGGAGGGGAAACTATATTCTTTTGGAGAAGGGACTTTCCGATTGGATCGGACCCAACAATTTGAAGGGGATCGCATTACCCATAAAGGGAGAGTGGATATGACCCGTGGAGGTGCTGCTTTCATTGTTTGTGATGATCTGGATCAGGATATCTATGTTCCTGCCAAGTATATCAATAGTGCATTGCATGGAGACCGGGTGGAAGTATCCGCATTTACAGCACGAAAGGGGAGACGCCCGGAAGGGGAAGTCTTAAGCGTAGTAGAACGGGCGACCGAAATTTTCATCGGTACTTTCCGCCTTTCAAAAAAATATGCCATCATAATCCCTGACAGAATAAATATGCCCATCGATATTTTTATTGATCTGAAGGATACCAAAGAAGCAAAAGACGGTGAGAAGGTGGTTGTAAAAATCAAAAAGTGGCATAATAATAAAAACCATAGCCCCATCGGCGAAGTGACTGCTGTACTCGGGGCAGTGGGCAGCCATGATATTGAAATGAAATCGATTTTGATTTCAAATGGGTTTAATCTGGATTTTCCAGAAGAAGCACAGCAGGAGTCCGAAGCTATCTCTGTTGAGATTTCAGCAGAAGAAGTCGCCCGCCGCCGGGATATGCGGAATGTTACCACCTTTACTATTGATCCGGATACAGCGAAGGATTTTGATGATGCGCTTTCTATCCGATATCTGGAAAATGGCAATACCGAAATCGGCGTACATATTGCTGATGTGAGCCATTATGTCAAACCAAATACCGCATTAGACCAGGAAGCATTCTCCAGGTCAACCTCTGTCTATCTTGTCGACCGGGTCTTACCGATGCTACCCGAGAAAATTTCCAATGAACTGTGTTCGCTCCGGCCCAATGAGGATAAGTATACTTTCTCTGCGGTTTTTGAATTTGATAAAAAAGATAAAATAGTCAATCATTGGTTTGGAAAAACGGTTACTCACTCGAACCGGAGATTTACGTACGAGGATGCCCAGGAAGTTTTGGATACCGGGGAAGGTGATTTTGCAGAAGAGCTCAAAGAGATGGATCGCCTGGCGAAAGTCTTACGTAAACAGAAATTCAAGGATGGCGCTATTGCTTTTGAAGCGGATGAAGTAAAATTTAAATTAAATGAGGAAGGTGACCCAATTGATGTTTTTGTAAAAGAACGAAAGGATACGAACCTGTTGATCGAAGATTTTATGTTGCTCGCCAATCGGGAAGTTGCAACTTTTATATCACATAAAGGAAAAGATAATGGCGCCGAAATTCCTTTTGTATACCGGGTGCATGATTTGCCTAATGAAGATAAAGTAAAGGAACTGGCTCTTTTCGCCAAGGAACTGGATTTTGAAATCAATATAAACACGCCAAGGGCGATTGCCGAATCTTATAATAAATTAGCAAAGGCAGCGCGGAAAGATCCGATCTTGAAAATGCTGGAACCGATCGCTATCCGTACCATGTCCAAAGCAGCTTATACCACTAATAATATCGGACATTATGGGTTAGGGTTTGCCTATTATTCTCATTTCACTTCTCCTATCCGCCGATACTCAGATGTACTTGTTCATCGTATCCTGGAATGGAATCTCGATGAGATCAAAAGAGTGAGAAAAGAAGTGCTGGAAGAAAAGTGTAAGTATATCTCACTACAGGAACGTAAAGCGATGGCTGCGGAAAGAGAATCCGTCAAGTATAAACAAGTCCAGTTTATGGAAGATCACGTCGGTAAGGAATTCAATGGGATTATATCCGGAATGATTGACCGCGGAATTTTTGTAGAGCTGGAACATATCAAGGCGGAAGGTCTTATTGGTTTTGAAAAATTAGGGGACTCGTTTGATCTTGGTGAAGGTCGGCTAAAGGCTGTGGGCGTACGGACTAAAAAGGTGTATAAAATGGGGGATACGGTTCGGGTGAGGATTATCTCTACGGATTTGGCAAAGCGGCAGATTGAGATGGAGGTTGTTCCTACGGGGAGTGATGGTGTCTGAGGAAAGTGATAGTGCCTGCGGCAAGTGATAGTTCTGCTTTGCAGAAAGTGATAGTCCTGACGTTGTCAGGAAGTGATAGATGCTGCGCATAGTGGGAGTCGTTCGTTGGTTTGGCTGAGGTGGAAAATTTTGGTGAAGTAATAGCTTTTGATAAAATTGGAGTTTATGGATACTTTTAGAAATAATGGTACGATTGGAGCTTTGCTGGATGAGTATGAGAGGGCTGTATTGGAATTGCAAAAAGTAATAGGAAACGTTGGTACTGAGAAATTGCTGGCGATTGTGGATAAGGAAACGAGTGATCCCGATTGTAGATCTATCCAAACGATTCTCACTCATGTAGTCAGGGCTGGATTTGGTTATGTGATAGAAATCCGAAATTCGCTGGGAGAAGAGATTGATTTTGTGGAAGGGAAAACGCTGCTCACTATCCCTGATTATCAGGAGGCGCTTCGCCTGATGTTTCAATATAATGAAAAACTGTTTGCGGATTATCCTGATTTGAAGATGGAAGAAAACGATCCTCAGAAAAAGATCAAGGTGAGGTGGGGACAGCTTTATGATGTGGAACAATTATTTGAGCATGCCATTATTCATGTATTGAGACATCGGAGGCAGATTGAGCGGTTTTTGATTCGGTTGAGGTGATGTAAATGCTATTACCCCCTCTTCCTGAACGGAGGGCGATCACCTAATTGGGATTTAATATTCAGGAAGCGAACTTGCTATTCTTTTCAGCGATTCCTGTTTTGATAGGTGCGGCATTTTTTATTTTTAGAAAAGGACTCTTATGTTTATCAGGCGGGCAGGATTGAAAAATTAAAAGTAACAAAAAATTTTGGAGTAGTCAGCAGAATAATTTTTACTTTCATTGATATTTTCTATATTTAGAGCGGAGCATTTAGAACATTCTCTTGCTATAGTTAAAGAAGTCAATTTTTTTAAAAAATCCAATCCGGAAATAAATTACGAATATGCCCAATCAAGAACTTACCGTCATTGCAAAAATATTAGCCAAACCATCGAACAAAGAATTGGTACAACACGAGTTACAAAAACTTGTCGATGAAACGCGTGCGGAAGAAGGATGTATCCTTTATGATCTTCATCAGGATAATAAAAACGAAAATTTATTTTTGTTTTATGAAAAGTGGAAAAATCATGATTTATGGCAAGATCATATAAAGGCTAAACCGCTTAAACGATTTAGAAAAGCAACGAAAGGAGCTATTGAAGAAATAGTGGTGAGTGAGCTGGTGCATATCCGATAGGTTTGAAACAAGTGCTTAGGTAGCTAAGGAGAGTTAAGTCTTTAACCCTCCTTAACTACCTAACTTTCTGACTCCTTATTTTAGATCCTCCGAATGTCTGCACCGATCGCTTGTAGTCGTTTGTCAATATGTTGATACCCCCGATCAATCTGGTGGATATTTCTAATGGTACTTTTTCCATTGGCAGAAAGTGCTGCAATCAAGAGTGCTACTCCGGCTCTAATATCCGGAGAGGTCATCTCGATTCCTTTTAGCTGGAACTTGCGTTCGAGGCCGATTACAGTAGCTCTGTGCGGATCACAAAGAATAATCTGCGCGCCCATATCGATGAGTTTATCCACGAAGAATAAGCGGCTTTCAAACATCTTCTGGTGTATTAGAACACTACCTTTTGCCTGGGTAGCCATCACCAGGATGATACTCATCAGATCAGGCGTAAACCCCGGCCAGGGTGAGTCATATATAGTCATGATAGATCCGTCGATAAAGGTCTGAATCTCGTAAAGCTCCTGCGCAGGGATATAAATGTCGTCGCCGATTATTTCTAATTGTACGCCTAGTTTTTGGAAGACGGGGAGGATATTGCCTAATTCGTTAACGTTTGCATTTTTGATGGTGATCTCGGATTGAGTCATCGCTGCCAGTCCGATAAAACTTCCGATTTCGATCATGTCAGGGAGGCATTGGTGCTCGGTACCGCCCAGTTTTTCTACCCCCTCTATAGTCAAAAGATTAGATCCTACACCGGATATTTTTGCGCCCATCCGATTGAGCATTTTGCATAATTGCTGAAGGTAGGGCTCGCAGGCGGCATTGTATATTTGAGTAGTTCCTTCTGCCAATACCGCAGCCATGATTACATTTGCAGTGCCCGTCACAGAAATTTCATCCATCAGGATGTATGTTCCCTGTAGTCGGGGAGAAGAGATGAAATAAATATTTTTTTCTTCATCGTAATTGAAATCTCCACCCAATTTTTGGAGGCCGATAAAATGAGTGTCGAGCCTTCTTCTACCGATTTTATCTCCTCCGGGTTTTGGCAAAAAAGCTTTTCCAAAACGGGTAAGAAGCGGTCCGATAAGCATCACAGATCCCCGAATACCTTTTGCATTTTTTTGAAACTCTTCAGATTCAAAATATTCTAAATCGATATCATCTGCCTGAAAGGAATACTTCTCTTCACCAAGTTGTTTTACTTTTACGCCAAGTCCTTTTAGCAAGTCCAATAGCTTGTTTACATCCAGAATATCAGGGACATTGGATACGATGACTTCCTGGTCAGTGAGAAGAGGGGCACAAAGAATTTGGAGTGCTTCATTTTTCGCTCCCTGAGGCGTCAAAGTTCCTTTTAATCGTTGGCCACCAATAATTTCAAAAGCGTCACTTTGCATAGCATAATAATTTGTGCGAAAATAGGATTTTTAAAATAGTTTAAAAAACAAAACCCTCGGATAATTAATTATCCGAGGGTTTTTATTGAAGCATTAAAATTCAATATTTAATATCTATCAATTAGGTCGTCGCCTGTTCGTGCCACTATTTTTCTTATGTCCGCCGCCGCCTTTTCGATTATTTTTATCCCTGGAGTATCCGGAATCTTTACCTCCTCTTTTTCGCACATCCCGCTTATCATTGCTTCCACTACTAGTGCTGGCGAAATTATTGAAAGTAGAGCCTTCTGCTAGTTTTAGTTTACCTTTTGAAAAGGACTCCAAATCTGCAATAATCGCTTCGTCACTGACAAAATGTTCGCGGTTCCAGGTCCGGAAAGCCAGTTTCATATAAGAGCCGATTGCAGAGACAAAACCGTCTTTGATCGGCCCATCTTCCATCTTTAGTGCTTTTTCAATCAGTTTTTGCACATTATATCCGTAATGTCTGAATCTGGTGCTTATTACAGGATAATCCATTCCTGTGGGTCTTTTTAACTTTTCAGCCTTCGTTGGAACATCTCCATCATAAGGTACTACATCCAGCTCATAGTCAGCTATTCTAAAGACATGTTTCCACAATTTGGCCCGATAATCTTCAATGCTTCTGTTTTGTGGTTGCATTTGGTGCATTAACATGATGATTTTTTCAATAAACGCCTGGCGATATTCAGGATCTTCAATCGTCTTTGCATGTTGAACCATCATTTGAATATTGCGACCATATTCATTCATTTCCAAAATATCCTTTTGGGAGTTATACTCCATATTATGTGTACTCATCACAAACTTATTTTATTATTAGGTATTGGCTTCGATATTCGGGATGTCCGAAAGTCGAAAGCTTATTTTTATTCTACAGTTACGGATTTAGCCAGGTTTCTTGGTTGATCTACATTACATCCTCTCCTCAATGCAATATGATAAGAAAGCAATTGAAGCGGAATGACAGAAAGTAATGGAGTAAGTGGTTCGTCCGTATCAGGAATCTCTATAGTGTAGTCCGATAAATCTCTGAGGACGGTATCTCCTTCTTTTACAATTGAAATAATCTTGCCTTTTCGCGCTTTTACTTCCTGCACATTACTGACTATTTTTTCATAAGCACTTTTATTTGTCGCAATAACGATCACTGGCATATTTTCATCGATTAAGGCAATCGGACCGTGTTTCATTTCTGCGGCAGGGTATCCCTCGGCGTGAATATAAGAAATTTCTTTGAGTTTCAAAGCTCCTTCCAATGCGATTGGGAAATTATATCCCCGGCCAAGATACAACGCATTTGTTGCATCTTTGATCTCTCCGGCAATATATTCTATCTGTTTAGATGCATTTTTTAATAATTTTTCGATTTTAGCAGGAATATTTTCCAACTCTTCCAGCAGCTGTAAATAATATGATCTAGGTATTGTACCCCGCTCGTATCCCAGGTGAATCGCCATCATAGCTAATAAGGTCACCTGTCCGGTAAAAGCTTTGGTCGATGCTACTCCGATTTCAGTCCCGGCATGGATATATGATCCGGCGTCAGTCATCCTTGCGATAGAAGAACCGACATTATTGACGATGCCATAGCAAAGCGCACCTTTTGATTTTGCCATTTCCAGGGCAGCGAGCGTGTCTGCAGTCTCTCCGGATTGTGAAAGAGCAATCACTACATCTTTTTCAGTAATGATCGGATTACGGTACCGGAGTTCAGAAGCATATTCTACTTCTACATTGATACGCGCCAGTTCTTCAAAAAGGTATTCTCCGATAAGAGCGGCATGCCAGGAGGTACCACAAGCGGCGATAATAAATCGCTTGGCATCATAAATCCGATCTTTGCAAGTGTCCACACCTCCCACTTTGATCCAGCCTTCTGCAGCATTGATCCGGCCACGCATACAATCTGCGACAGTTTGTGGTTGCTCATAGATTTCTTTGAGCATGAAATGTTCGTAACCATTTTTTTCAAGCGCTTCGATTTTTACATCCAATTCTTGTATAAAAGGCGTTTGGATAACATTATCTATGGTTTTGATCTGAAGATCGCCATTTCTGGTCACGACAGCTATTTCTCCTTCATTGAGGAAGACTACTTTTTGGGTAAATCCAGCAATTGGAGTAGGATCAGAAGCTACAAAAAACTCATCTTCACCGATGCCGATCACCAGTGGACTTGCTTTTCGTGCGGCAACTAATTTGTCAGGGTCTTCACTATCGATCACTACTATGGCATAAGCTCCGACGACTTTTGATAAGGCCACTCTCACGGCTTCCTCTATTACCAGGTTATCTCTCTTTTGTAATTCTTCGATTAAATGGACTAAAACCTCTGTATCTGTTTCGCTTTTGAAAACATGCCCTTCTTTTTTCAATGCTTCTTTTAATAAGGCATAGTTCTCTATAATTCCGTTGTGGATCAAAGTCAGTCTTCCGTTGCCAGAAGTATGCGGATGGGCGTTGATGTCATCTGGTTTACCATGTGTAGCCCAACGTGTATGACCAATCCCTAAGGTGCCTTCCACGTTTTTTTCTTTTGTATAATCTACCAACTCCTGTACTTTTCCTTTTCGCTTGTACACATGAAG
>JBLHJZ010000044.1:0-14027 GCA_047619515.1 Saprospiraceae bacterium
TTCAGTTTCAGTATTAGGATTTTCAGAAGGGGTGAGATTCAAATTGTCTAATCATGCCCTGTTATTTTTATACCCACGTGAATGAGGGGTGAGGTCAAACATTTAAGGCTCAGAAGAATATTCTCCTGAGCCTTAGATATGAGTCCCTCTCACCTCCTCACTTTTCACCCCTTACCCCTGAATTCACCCTCCCGTTTCCTGCCGAAGGCCCTTGATCTGGCTTTCCCAGAGTTGTCTTTGGTCATCGGTTTCATCTTCATCACAGAAGTCGATGATTTCGAGGATGGTTTCACCGGTGACGGGGGAGCGGCTGAATTTAAACTCCAGGAATTCGTTATCGACGGTTTCCTCCCATTTAAAACGAACACGTTCATCCTCGATATCGTCGATCATTTCAGCAGTTTCTTCGGAACCGTTCCAAATGAAGGTATAAGTTTCGCCGGTAATGTCCACTTCATCACAGAACCAGCGAATCAAACAGGAAGGAGTAGTGACGAATTTATATAATATTGTAGGGGAAGCCCTAAATAAAAATTCGAGTGAGATTGAGACTCTTTTCATACTTAGAAAGAGATTATTAAATGATAGTACTGATTTTTAGAGGGTAACATAATAAAAAAATAGTAAAAAACGTTACTTGTAAGAATCTGAAAATCAGGATTTTAAGTTATATTTTTAGGTGTTTAACACCCTCAAAGGGAATTTTCCTTCGACGCAATAAGAAATAAATAAATGGATTTTCCAAATAATTGAACTTTTTTAATGAAATAATGTTCAATTCACTGAAAAGTTATATACAAAAGATAAATGCGGTAGGGACCGAATAAAGAGAAATTCACCTAGCCCTTGACTTACAGTTTAAATACCGTTATTTTTGTCCTTGGATTGAGAAATGATATGCCTACTATTTCCTAACGTCTTAAAGTTTATTACACATTCTTTATTTTGCCTCTTATCACCACTGAGGAAGTAAAAGCAATTATACCCATCAAGCATATCTTCAACCGAAGAACCGAAATTCAACAAGCTTTAAAAAATCCACTATTGCTTAATTAAAATTAGTTACTTGCATGAGACAACTTAAGATTACAAAATCTATTACGAACAGAGAAAGTCAATCACTGGAGAAGTATTTACAAGAAATTGGGAAAGTTGATTTGTTGACCCCCGAAGAGGAAGTAGATCTAGCTAAACGCATCAAGCAAGGCGATCAAATCGCCCTTGAAAAACTCACAAAAGCTAATCTTCGTTTCGTCGTTTCGGTAGCGAAACAATATCAAAACCAAGGTTTATCTCTTAGTGACCTCATCAATGAAGGAAACTTAGGACTCATCAAAGCAGCACAGCGTTTTGATGAAACCCGTGGATTTAAGTTTATCTCCTACGCTGTTTGGTGGATCCGACAGTCTATTCTTCAGGCGCTCGCAGAGCAGTCTAGAATCGTTCGACTTCCACTTAATAAAGTAGGCTCTCTAAACAAAATTAATAAGGCATTTTCAGAACTCGAGCAAGAGTACGAGAGAGAGCCTTCTTCTGATGAATTAGCAGAATTGCTGGAAATTCCTACAGAAGAGGTCGAAACAACACTCGGTGTCGCTGCTCGTCACGTTTCTATGGATGCGCCTTTTGTCGAAGGGGAAGATAATTCTTTACTCGATGTTTTAGAAAACGGAGCTACTCCCGGTACAGATTCAGCTTTAGAATACAAAGAGTCACTCAGAAGAGAGATCGACAGATCTTTGAGTACACTTACCGATCGTCAATGCGATGTCATAAAGCTGTATTTCGGAATCGGAGTAGAACACCCAATGTCTTTGGAAGATATTGGAGAAAAATTTGGACTAACCAGAGAGCGTGTTCGTCAAATAAAGGACAAAGCTATCAACAAGCTTAGAAACACTTCTCGAAGCAAGTTATTAAAGAACTATCTCGGCGCCTAATTTCGTCGAATATAAATACTTGTAAAACAAAAGCACTTCACAATCATTGTGAAGTGCTTTTTTAGTTTTATAATCTTTATTTCCTCATTCCTCATTCCTTAATCCCTTTACCTTTCCCAACCTTAACCGAACGCCAGTTATTTTTCTTATCACACTCATAAACAGAAAGATAAGGATCCAGTTCGAGGATGATATAAGGCGTGAATTTGGTCATCTTTTGGATATCCAGCTTGAGGGTACTGGTATATTTTTCTCCAGGGTATAACTTCCCGTCGGATTTGTCCAGACCGTTTTCAACAAAACTTCCTCCGAACAAAAGCGAACCTTTGGTAAGCTTATTTATAGAAGACATATGAGCCTGTAAGGCCATATTTTTATTTTCTTCTTTTCGACTATTGACCATTCTGGCAGGACCTTGGCCTAGGTTGATAATGGTATATTCCAGGGTGACTTTATTTTTTGATTTCTTTATTACTTTGATCGATTCAAAAACCAGGTCGGAGCAGGCGTTTTCATCAAATGCAGGCTTTTCTCCTGCGCCAATGTCCTCCGAAGTTGGAGCAACCAATCCTTTTTCAAAATCATCTATGACCGCTTCTTTTGCTGTGAATATTTCAGTTTCATTAACTTCAGACTTCGTAAATCTCGGGTTTTCTAATAAGTCAGTTGCTATAGAGTTATCAGCATCCTGCAACTTTAATTCGGTTTTTACCCGGATTTTAACAGATATAGACTTATCAATTTTTCCAGCAGTAATATGGAAACCCTCTTTTATAATCGCATCTCTGATATCACCGGCATAATCAAGCAGACCAAGAGAATAAAGACTTTCGTCGAAATTGACCACTAATGATGGCGGAGGAGTTATATTTTTGCCAAAAAGCAAATCCTGACGACCGGTATTGATGGCGGTAAAATCAATTTTTATAAAATCGTTTTTGGCGGTGGAAGATAATTCAATCAATTCGATTCGATATCCAATATAATCCGGGTTTTCAAAAGGTATGATCCCCTGGATAGAATCTATCTGATTTCCATATAAATGAATCGTAGAAAAGAGGACGACAAAAGTCAGTAGTACATTGATTTTCATGGTTTCAACTTATTATTACCCTGGTGGGTGAAAAGTGACAAATATTTCAACAGGGGTAATAGTGTGCGTGTTTTTTATGGATATTTAGCGGGGTAATCATCGTGTTGTACTTAAAACGAATGGGAAGCAATTTTTATTCCATATGGTTTTAAGAATACTTATAAATTGCTGAAAATCAGTTTTTTGTGGTTTTAAAATATATTACTCCTTATCAACAACGCTAATCGGCCGGTTTATACTTTCATCGAGAGAGATAAACGTTTCTGTCCGTTGAATACCGGATATCATCTGAATATTATCATGTAAGACATCCCTTAGGTGGTTGGTATCTCTACAGACTATTTTTGCAAAAATACTGTAATTTCCGGTAGTATAATGTGCTCCTACGACTTCAGGTATCTTTTTTAAGTCCTCTGCCACCTCTTCGTACAGCGAACTTTTGTCCAGGAAAATCCCCAAAAACGCTGTAATATCATATCCTAGTTTACTATGGTCAACAGTCAAATTAGCACCGGTCACAATACCCATCTGGGTTAATTTTTTCATCCTGACATGTACCGTGCCTCCTGAAACATGTACTTGTTCCGCAACTTTGGTGTAGGGCATATTAGCATCCTGCATCAGAATAGAAAGAATTTTTCTATCTATTTCATCTATTTCCATTTTGAATATTAGTTTAAATTGTTTTAAAAATCCGCAACGAATTTCCTCTTTTGTTTTTAGAATGGCAAAGAAAAGACCGGGTTTGTTTTTTTTATAAAATTATATAATAGCGATGACCAGCTAGTGAATTTTGAAACGCCTGACCCCAATCTGCTATTGTTTACAATACCTTGCAACGATATCCAGTTTAAAGCGTTGTAAACCAATGGAAGTAAAATCAGAAACTTAGAACAATAAGTATAGATTATTTATTACTAATGCATAATTATTTGTTAACTGTAGTATTTTTACCGAAGTAGGTAAATATCAACGAAATAAAAAGTAGTGAATGACAAATCAAAGTGAACAAGGTTCTGGGAAAATAAATATATTACTTCCGCTTTTACTCTCCCTGTTTTTAGTAGGCGGAATGTTGATAGGTTTTAAACTTAAGAGTAGTTCAGTTGCTCCAAACGGAGAGTCCATCTCAATAATATCTTCCTCCGAGCCCGGTAGATTAGAAGAGCTGATCAGGTATATCGAAGCCCGCTATGTCGACAATGTTGATAGAGAAGAGATGACAGCAACGGCTATTGCTTCTTTACTCAAACAACTCGATCCACATTCAAGTTATATTCCTGCAAAGGATCTCAAAGAAGTCAATGAACAATTAGATGGTAATTTTGAAGGAATAGGTATTGAATTTATGCTATTGGAGGATACTATTTTGGTAGTAAATCCGATTGTTGGTGGCCCCTCAGAACAGGTTGGTGTCATGGCTGGAGATAAAATCGTGGAGATTGAGGATTCATTGATTGCAGGTAAAGGTATCAATACCAGAGATGTGGTAAGTATGCTCAAAGGAGAAAGAGGTTCTAAAGTAAAAATTGGTGTGATACGGGGGCTGGATTCCGAGATCAAGAATTTTGTTATTACCAGAGATAAAATCCCTTTATTGAGTGTCGAAATTGGTTATATGCTGGACGATGAAACCGGTTATATAAAAGTCAATAGGTTTAGTGCCACTACCTACAAAGAATTTATGGAAAAGCTCGAAGATCTGGTAGAAAAGAAAGGGATGAAAGACTTGGTGATCGACCTGCGTCAAAATCCAGGGGGATATCTTCAGGAAGCCACTAATATTTTGAGCCAGCTGTTTAAAGAAAAAGACCGTTTACTGGTGTATACCGAAGGTCGCACCGTCAAGCGAAATGAATACGAAACATCAGGAAAACCTTTTTTTAAGGTTGAAGATATCGCTGTATTAATTGATGAAGGTTCGGCTTCAGCAAGCGAGATCGTCGCCGGAGCTTTGCAGGATTGGGATCGTGGAGTTATCATTGGACGTCGTTCTTTTGGCAAGGGGCTGGTGCAGGAACAATACAGTTTGAAAGATGGCTCGGCACTTCGCCTGACGGTGGCCAGGTATTACACGCCCACCGGGCGATCTATCCAAAAAAGCTACGATGATATGGAGGCCTATGACAAAGATGTTTACGATCGTTATGGCTCAGGGGAGTTGTATAATAAAGACAGTATTTCTGTCGCAGATTCTACCAGTTTTTATACTAAAATTGAAAAAAGACAAGTTTTCGGCGGCGGCGGCATCACTCCCGATATTTTCATTCCAATTGATACCGTTGGTGTCAGTGACTATTTTATGGCTACCCGTGGATTTATTCCACAGTTTGTTCACCGTTATGTAGAAGCCCATCAGGATGATTTTAATTATAGCCTGAATGAATTTAACGCTTTATACAATGTGCCGGAAAGTGCGCTGCAAGAGTTAATTAACTATGCCAGCCAAAAAGAAGTTGCTTTTGATAAGGCAGGCTTTAAAAAAGCTAAAGAGGAATTTAAATTAGCGGTTAAAGCAAGAATTGCCCGTAAAATTTATGGAGATGAAGGATACTTTTCTGTTTGGAACAAGGAAGATGAGGTAGTTAAAAAAGCACTGGAAGCTTTACATCAACCTAATCCACTGACTTATAAATAGATGATGGTTTAACGGGATAACGGGATAACGGGATACGGTATAAGGGTACACGGGCGACCGTAAACCGATATACCGGATACCGTTATACCGATACACCGTCTTCCAAAACCATACTTTCAAAAGCTTCTAACAAAATCGCCAACTTTCCAATTAAAACTCGCGTTTCTTTTCCTGTCAAATTACACACACAGACCCAGTTTCGATTCTCCTTCCTAAAACGGATTAGGTAAATATCATTGCCCTGAGCTTCAACAGCTTTGATCTCGCTATTACGCCAGTGGTAAATATTCAAAAATTCAGCCCACTGTTCGTCGGAATAGTCACCTACGAAATCAGTCGTAAAGAGCAGGTTTCCTAATAAAGTATTGATGATCAGTATCGTGAATTGTTGAGCCGGACTCAGCCTGATATTGGAGTCTCTAAGCAGGATGACGCCCGGATCACTATGAAAAAATTTGCCATTGAGCTGCCAGCGGCCGAGGGTGCTGCGGAGTGCCAGGATCGAAGAAATACGTTCTCTGTGGGAGAGGAATTTGAAAAAGCTATTTTCCCATTTGAGGTTAATGTCGGTGCCAATGCGGCAATAGTCGACTTTGCCAAAGGCACTTCCCAGCGGTACGCCACTGGCAAGGATCATATTGTTTCCAATTGTTGTCCTAAGAAATTGCAAAGCTTCATTCATCATCTGCCCACGAGTCTTATTCGGCGGCGGCTGGATGCAGGCAACATAGAGGAAATCCAGCTTTACCAAATCATAGCCCCATTTTTCAAATACGGTCTTAAAAACGCCCAATAAATAATCCTGTACTTCTTTTTGGTAATAATCCAATGCATAAAACCAACCTCCCCAGCGTGGATTATATCCTGCCCGAATTAGCTTGCCACTTTGACCTTTTACTAACCAATGTTTTTTATGTTGAAAAATATCCGATTTGGTTTCACAGACAAAAGGGGCTACCCAAATCCCTGCTTTAAAACCTTTGCTTTTAATTTGCCGGGCGACATGCGCCATGCCATTTGGAAAAGTATCTTTTATATTTAGCCAATCTCCGATGTATCGCTGATAGCCCTCATCAATATGTATGCTATCAATCGGGATTTCTTTTGCGACAAAGGCAGCTGCATTTTTTAAAATGATCTCTTCGGAAATATTCGAAGAGTAATTATACGAACTTGTCCAGCCAGTAAGCGGAGGAACTTTTGGAGGACTTAACCCCATTGCATTGAAATATTCATTAAAAACCCAGGATTCGTTTCCTTCTGCAATAAAAATATCCAGGATAGGGAAGGAATGTTCTAGGACTAATCCATCACATTCTTTTTCAATACAAATTTCCCCTAGCCTGGTGTCATACTGGATAAGAGTAAATGCAGTAGACTCTGTCAAGGAACCCACGAAATCAATTTTCTTCCCCTTCTTTATATACCCATAAGTCCAGGAATGGAAATAGCCTTTGCCTCGTTTTATAAAGTCAAAATAGGCATCACCATAATATTTCAAATAAGGTCGGGCAAAGTTTTTAAGGGAGGGTATTTTTTCTTTCAAGCTATACTCCCGACTCTCCGACCAGGATTGAAACCCATTGCAGAAAACTTTCTCTTCCGAGGCAAAAGAACGTTTTCTTACAAGTTTTAGCGCCTTCAAAACAATCTGCTCTTTAGGGTGAATCATGAGCTGGATCCGGCTAGAGTTAAGTTTACTTTCGATTTTATAATCGACATACAACTCTTCAAAGAAGGTCATCTTTCCGGGGACAAGGGTGACGGTTTTGTCATTATAAGTGAGGGTCGTTAAAAAGGTCATTTTGCAAGATAAGAAAAAGTGGTAAAGGAGGGTTAAGAATTTAACGAGTGGGAAAGTAGTGGATAGTAAATTGGCACACCACTAGACATTTGTGGGTAAGCAGCTCCTCCTTTAGGAGGCTGGGAGGTGGGCTTAGGAAAATGTCTAGTGTTGTGGTAAATTGGTCAAAAACGGTCTTTAATTTACCTGCGCTGTCCCTTAATCCACATGCTGTCATTATTTGATTGATTAGCATTAATAAGTAGCATATGACAAAAGTCAAATCTGATTTTGAGATTTGTCATTGCAAAAAAATATCATATGTTTTATCTTAGGGATCGTTAGGAGATGTTAAATACTAAGTATAGCCCAAATAGCTTCAATTATACTTTCTAAGCGGTAAGGGGTATTATATTTTTGATTTAATTTTGTTCTTCTAATTTAGACTTCATTTTTTTTAACCAATTAAATCAATTAATTATGGCTTGGAAATGGTATGAAATCACAGGTTACAAGGCATCCGTCGGTGGTGAAAAAGGTGACTACTATGGTGCTGTTCAACTTTTTGGGGAAGGCTTTTATGGTCTTCTGAAATTTTACAAAAAAAGTACATTGCCTTTGGCGACTGCTCCTACTACCTATGGGCAACGCTTCTATGGTCATATGGACTATCAACAAATGCAAGTGATGGTAGATTTGTTGCGCAATGAGAAGCCAATACGCTTTGGCTGGTACAAATCTAACCCTAACCTATTTCAGCTCATGACCGGGGTAGAAGATGTCGGAGAAGGAGATGGAATACTTGCAGAAAGTGCTGAACTTGTCGCTTAGTGTTTAGGATATGTTCAGAGAAGATCAGGTTGCCAGGAAATTATTTCTAAAATTTCCTGGCAACCTATTCTCTCACCCCTCACTTCTCACCCCTGAATTCATTCTCTAATAAATATAAACTCTCCGTCATCCTGGGCTTTTACAATGATACTAGGAGATTTAGCATCTTTTTCGTACCGGCGTTGCTTGAATACATAATCCACGCCCTCGATGACAGCGCTGCTGATTTCGCCAAAATTACCTGGAAAGGGTTCATCACCGATATTGGCAGAAGTGGCAATCAAAGGTTTTCCGAAATTGCTGATCAGATCCTTACAAAAATCATCCAAAACCATTCTTACGGCAATGCTTCCATCGGGAGAAACCAGATTGGCTGGAAGATTTTTTGCATGATCAAAAATAATGGTAAGCGGACGAACATGATGGAGTAGGAGGGTATCGATACGCGGGTGAATGTGTGCCACATAATCTTTCATCATCTCAACAGAGTCCACCAGAATAATGAACCCTTTGTTTCGATCTCGTTGCTTGAGATCGTAAATTTTGTCAACGGCCTGAGGATTTGTGGCGTCGCAACCAATACCCCAAATGGTGTCGGTGGGATATAAAATTAGTCCTCCATTCTCCAAAACCGCTTTTATGTTATCTAAATTGTCTTTTTCGAACATAAAAGTTTTTAAATTTGTATTAGTCATATAGCTTTATTGAAAGTAAGATTTAAAAATTCAGCCATTCATATTGATTTTATAATTTAGTATAAGAAGATAAAACCTGAAGTAGATAAACAAACAACAAATTAGAAATATAATAATATCAAATTTCAATCCAAATCTCCCCCAAATTTAAGCACAATTTTTTGAAAGAAAAACGCAATATATTGAAATCTAATTATGTTTTGACTGTACTCTTTAGGCTCTTTTATGTATCATAAGTGACAATTGAAACGGTGTTTGGGAATTTATTATATATAAAGCAGCCGAAAATAAAGGAAAATTGGTTTTTTACTATATTTAAGGTACATTAACCATACATTTATGAAAATCTAATATTCCTTGTAAAAACAAGAAAATTGAAACTAAAGCACATCTACATATTAGTTACCGTTTTATGCTGCCTGATTTTTTCTTCCCATGCAAATGCCAAGCATATTATCGGAGGAGAAATTACTTACATCTGTAATGGAAACGATTCTTATAGTTTTACGATGTATGTATATCGGGATTGTAGCTCTGATGGTGCGCCATATGATACGCCTGCTCATTTTGCAATTTATAGTCAGATTGGAGCTTCCTACACCCGGGTCAGAGAACTTATGGTCAATATTTCAGGAGGGACTCCGGAGATTGCCCCACCTGAAGACCCCTGTTTGATACCGCCTGACAACATTTGTGTGCAACAAGCCCGATATAATTTTACAGCAAATCTACCGGCTATTAATGGAAGCTATCATATCGTATATCAACGTTGTTGCCGGAATAATACCATCAATAATATCGTTGATCCGGAAGATGCCGGGGCTACCTATACCGTTGAAATTACTCCGGAAGCACAACAAGCATGTAACAATACGCCAGTTTATAACGATTTTCCACCCATTATTATCTGTGTGAATAATCCTTTATTTTTTGATCATTCAGCTACTGACCCTGATGGGGATCAGCTGGTATATGAATTTTGTGCGCCGCTTTTGGGCGGTGGTCCTTTCGGGACTTCAGAAAACCCGGGAGATGCCTCTGCCTGTGATGGGGTAATGCCTATTTATCCCTGTGCTCCTCCTTTTGATCCGGTTCTGTATATTTTGCCAACTTATTCAGCATTAAATCCAATGGGTGGGGCACCCCAGATAAATATTGACCCCAATACAGGGTTTATATCAGGTACACCGACTATTCTGGGGCAGTTCGTGGTAGGTGTTTGTGTTAGCGAATATCGAAATGGTATATTACTAAGTACCGTCAGGAGGGATTTTCAGTTTAATGTAACAAGTTGCCAACCAATTGTTGATGCGAGGGTAGCATACGACGAAATCATCAATGCCCAGGAGTTTGTAATTAATTCTTGTGGAAATAACACGATTACTTTTGAAAATAACAGTATACAAGAATCAAATATTGATCAATTCTTTTGGAATTTCACCATTGAAGATAGCCTTCAGACCTTTACGGAGTGGAATCCAACGGTTACTTTTCCTGATATTGGATCTTACCAGGGGATGTTGGTGCTTAACCCGGGGCTTGATTGTGGTGACACTGCTTTTATCAATGTCAATGTATATCCGGATATTGGGGCTGACTTTTCATTTGATTATGATACTTGTGTGGCTGGGCCAGTTACTTTTACGGACTTATCTTATTCAGATATTGGTCCTGACGGAATTACAGATTGGTTTTGGGATTTTGATTTGGGACAACAAGGAACCAGCGATGAACAAAACCCGGTTTATATGTTGAATAGCCCCGGTAATATTCCTGTAGCGTTGACCGTTACGGACTCAAACGGCTGTCAGGATATAGAAACACAAATCGTTCCCTGGTTCCCGGCGCCACCAATTTTAATTATCGAACCCAGTAATTTTAATGGATGTGTGCCGATGGAGGTTTTTTTTAATAACCTTTCCATACCGATAGATTCGACTTACGATATCGTCTGGGATTTTGGGGATGGCATCACCAGTGGCGATGTTAGCCCGACGCATATTTATACAGAGCCGGGTAATTATAGTATCTCCCTTCAGGTGACATCTCCTATCGGTTGCTACATTGAGGATTCCTGGGCCAATTGGATAGTTGCCAAACCATCTCCAATTGCCGATTTTATTTATGCTCCGGATGAAGTCAATAGTTTTGATCCGACCGTTACGTTCACTGATCTTTCTTTTGAACCTTCTTTTTGGTTTTGGAACTTCGATGGAGAAGGTATTTCCAATGATCAAAGCCCTGTCTTTACTTTTGCGGATACGGGAAGGCAGGAAGTGATGTTGATAGTGACCCATGAAAGTGGATGTATGGATACGCTCATCCAGTTTATAGATATAATACCTAAGGTTACTTTTTTTATGCCGAATGCTTTTACGCCAAATAATGATGGAATCAATGATTTCTTCCAGGGAAATGGTATTACTGAGGGCATGGATAATTTTACGATGTCAATATGGAATCGTTATGGTGAGCTGATTTTTGAAACGAATAATCCTAAAGATAGCTGGAACGGCCGTAAAAGAAACACCGGAAGAGACTCACCCAATGGGGTATATGTTTATATAGTTAATTATACAGGACCGAGGAAAAATAACTTTGAATTAAAAGGTTATGCTACTTTAATAAGATAAAAGACTGACAAATTTGTGATTTGGGTTCCCTCTTAATATGATTATCCTTATCTTGTTGGGGGGATTTCTGAGTGCCTTCCCACCAGAAGAATAAATTTCCTTAACAATGAAAGCTGCCCGTTCAAAATAATGAAGACTAAAAGAGTTCATAAGACAAGGGTTTTCCTAAAATGATTTCTTTTTGGTTATTTAAATATTTTTTTAAGCGGGGCTTAATTGATGACCTGTCCCCTAGTTGAATAACTTACAAGACTATGAAGTACGTTTACCAGACTTTCGCCATATTATTGTTCTTTTTTGCAGGAAATTCAGTCACTAAAGCCGCTCATATTATCGGAGGTGAAATGACCTATAGGTGTATTGGGCCGGATGATACTAACCCAGGATCTCAAGTATATATTTTCACGATGAAAGTGTATAGGGATTGTCAGGGAGGCGGAGCTGGTTTTGATTCTAGTCCCCAATCTAATACTAATGGTACCGTTTCTGTTTTTCAGGGAAATAACCAGTTTGAATATCTTAGTGTATTACTGGATGCACCGGTTGTTTCAGACATTAGTAATGAAACGGGGAATCCTTGTTTAATTATACCTCCAAATATTTGTGGCGAACAGGGAGTATATACCTTCATTCTAAGCCTACCTGTTATAAGTGAGAGCTATCATATCGTATACCAGCGATGTTGCAGAAATAGTACCATTACGAATATACAAAACCCCTCAGATGCTGGGGCGACCTATACGATAGAATTAACAGAAGCAGCCCAACAAGTCTGTAATTCTACGCCTACCTTTACTAATCTGCCGGAGGCCATACTCTGTGTAAATCAGGAATTATCGATTGATAATTCAGCGGTTGATATGGACGGCGACCAATTAGTTTATAGCTTTTGTAGCCCACTCCTGGGAGGGTCTACCTTTATGGTCGCTCCTAATCCGGATATGCCACCGCCCTTTACAAATGTACAGTTTATTTTACCTAATTATTCTGCATTAAATCCAATGGGAGGGAATCCACAGGTAGATATCAATACTTTTAGTGGGCTGGTCACCGGAGTGCCTACAGCACAAGGGCAGTTTGTAGTTGGCATCTGTGTACAGGAATTTAGAGCTGGTGTATTGCTGAGTACTATCCAGCGGGATTATCAATTTAATGTAGCTTTTTGCGAACCAACAGTAGTTGCGGGTTTAGATGGGGTAGATATAGGGGGAACTTATTTGTATCATTCCTGTGTCGATTCAACGATCACGCTTATCAATGAAAGTACCGATGAGGCTTTTATTAATGAATATAAATGGATATTTGACATCAACGGAAATCAGCCTTTGTCTTTTAATACCAGAGATATTACGGTTACTTTTCCTGGCCCCGGTTTCTATCCGGGACTGATGATTTTAAACCCCGGTACGGAATGCTCTGATACCGCAGTGGTAGAAGTGACTATTGCTCCTCCGATCAGCCCACAATTTATATTTGATTATGATACCTGTATTGCCGGGCCGGTGGACTTTCAGGATCTGACGTATCTCACTAATTCAGCTATAGATACCTGGAGTTGGTTTTTTGGAGATGGTAACACGGCCTCAGGGCCCAATCCGAGCCATATGTACGAGGATCCGGGTGTGATACCTGTCACTTTGACCGTGACGGATACTATTGGCTGTACGGAGACCGTGACGGAATTGATCACTTGGTTTCCGGTACCTCCATTGATTATAATTGAGCCCAGTAACTTTACAGGTTGTCCGCCTGCGGAGATCGAATTTATAAATCTTTCTACCCCTATTGATGAAACCTATGACATCCGCTGGGATTTTGGTGACGGGGGTTTTGATAGCATCATCAGCCCGACCCATGTCTTTGAGACGGTGGGTCTGTTTGATGTAAGTATAGAAATCACTTCACCGATTGGTTGTTATACCAGCCAGCAATTTTTGGAATTGATTCATATTGATTCTTTGCCGATAGCCAACTTTAGCTTCTCACCGGATAAGTCGTCTAACTTTGAACCGGAAGTGGTGTTTACAGATGAATCCATAAGGGCCGTGCAGTGGGATTGGACTTTTGATCAGTATGGAAGTACTATTGCACAAAACCCTGTTTTTGTTTTTCCAGATACAGGATTGATGGAAGTTCAATTGGTCGTTACCCACATTTATGGTTGTTTGGATACGATGATCCAATATGTCGATGTGGAACCGAAGATCACCTACTTTCTACCAAATGCTTTTACACCGAATGAAGACGGAATCAATGAATTCTTCAGAGGTGGCGGCTTTTTTAGAGGAATCAGGGATTTTAATATAAAAATAATGAACCGCTGGGGTGGGATCGTTTTTGAAAGCACGGATCCTTCGGAAGGCTGGAATGGAATGAAAAATAATTCAGGCAGGTTGTCTCAGAATGGCGTGTAT
>JBLHJZ010000045.1:0-13936 GCA_047619515.1 Saprospiraceae bacterium
CTGGTTGCCCTATGATCAATAAGTCATAAGCTGCGGATGCTTTGGAGATTTTTTTTACAGGTTGTTTTCCTTTTTCAAGAATAAGCTTCGTCCGGGAGCTACATCCCTTCAAAAGTATTTCAGATTGTTTCTTCAATTTATTTAAATCTTTTTGCACCATATCTGGATTTACGACACGAATCAAACTGATCTCCGCATTGTAAAATAAAGCGATTCGATCACAAGCCATGATAAAGGTTTCGTTGTTTTTCCCAGGAGCCATAGCAATCAATATTTTATGAATATACCGAACCCCGTTATCTTTGAATAAAGCAAAATTAGAATCGATTTGAGTAACCAGCCAGCCTATCGGATTAGGAACAAATAGCCCCCCCTGACCGGAACGACCATCCCACCCCGCGACCAGCCACCGGCAATGCGTTTGCGTACTTATGTTGTGAATTGTTTCTACTAAATCATGGGTGACGACCGATTCAAAATCTACGTCTGCCTGTTTATCTTCGGACATGGAAGTGATCCGGCGATTCAGAGAAGTGATCTCCGGACTTTCTTCAAGTAAAGCATCCAGATCAGTAATATCCGGAACTTCTTTTAAATGTACGACCTGGATTTTTCGGCCATAAGCTAAGGCCGCACCCATTTCCACTAACATTTCGGGAGAACGTTCTTTTCCAAAAAGTGGAACGACGATACTTGCCTGATCTGCCAGGGCGCCATCCAGATTAGTACTTACATCAACAGGAGTAGGTTCTAAATCCTCATTTTTACTGCGACTCTTTTTGTATAAAAGATAAAGCGCCGGTCGGTGACCGTATAATTTTAAAACTCCGCTCCGTTGTGAATTATGCTGGCCATAGAATACAAAAACTAATGCCCCGATAATGGTAATCACCAGACCAGCCAAAACTGCCAATCCTCCTAAAACAATCAATAATGTTATCCCAGAAATGATACCGAAAATTTGCATCCAAGGATATAATGGAGATCTGTACTCAGGCTTATACCACTGAACTGCTGTTTCTCTCAATACAATTACACAAGCATTCACCAGAATAAACATCATCACTGTAAAGGCACTGGCTAATTTGGCAATTTTTTCAACTTCAAAAAATGTAATGACTATTGCCATCATCAAACAGGTAAAAGTGATGGTAACTACAGGTGTTAAAAATTTAGGATGTATTTTTTGTAAAAAAGAAGGCAGCAGTTTATCCCTGCTCATTGCAAATGGAAAACGGGAAGCGGCCAGCACTCCTGAGTTAGCCATTGATATCAACGTGATGATACCCAGTAACGCCGCCAGAATTCCCGCTACCTTTCCTCCTAAAAATTCTGCAAGCGTGTATATAGGTTTTATATTAGTGGTCAACTCATCAAGAGGAATAACTCCGGCGAGGGTAAAGGTTACCGAAGAGTATAAAAAAGCTACCAAAACCAGCGAAAACAACATTGCCAAAGGCAGATTCCTCCCTGGGTTTTTAATCTCCCCGGCAATCGCGGCAACCTTTGTAACTCCGGCATAAGATACAAATACAAAAGCAGTGGCCGATACGAAACCATAATTACCATGCGTAAATGCCGGTTTTAGGTTTGCAGCAGCAATCTCAGGAATACCAAATATCAATAAAGCTCCTAAACCTATCAGACTTAAACTAACGATGACCATTTGGACAGTCCCGACTTTTTTTACCCCAAAAACATTAAGGATCAGAATTAAACCCAGAAAAGTCAAAGAAATAGGAATCAAGGGCAAATCGGCCAGGACAATCAAATAAGCACCAAAGCCAACTAAAGCAAAAGAACTTTTTAGCATCAATGACAACCAAAGTCCTATTCCTGAAATCGTCCCAAATAAAGGGCCGAATGCCCGTTCAATATATACATAGGTACCTCCGGTAGTAGGCATCGCTGTTGCTAGTTCTGATTTGGATAAGGCTGCAGGTAATACACATAACCCTGCTAATAAATAGGCTAACCAAACGGAGGGGCCTGTTTTTGCTGCTGCAAGACCGGGTAATACAAAAATCCCACTCCCCAGCATCCCCCCTATCCCGATTGCAATCACTGACCACAATGACAAACTCCGCTCAAGCTTCTTCATAGATAAATTTATAACCCAAATTTCTGTTAATGCTTAAATATAGTCAAAAAAAATAGAGAACTAAATCTTATTAGCAGACACCCTAAATATCAGCAATTTGAAATTGCTTCACTAAAACAATAAGATGTTTTTTATGTTTGCGCTCGCAAGATATAAAACAACTAAGAAGTGTTTTTTTATTTATTTATTATTTATTTATTATTTTTAGATTTTAGGGTTTAGATTTTTAAATCATTATAGCATAAAAACTGCGGCTTTTCACCCTCGATGAGTTTATTAATCATCAAAACAAGCGATAACCGAAAATGCAAAAAATACCGAAGACTGGTTTTAGTGGATTGGTTGAGAATTGGCAAAGTGATCTAATAGCCGCTGTTAGTGTTTCATTAGTCGCTCTTCCTTTAGCACTCGGTATAGCCTATGCTTCCAATGTACCTCCAATGGCAGGCGTTGTTTCTGCTATTATAGGAGGAGTCGTAACCACTTTTTTTAGAGGTAGCCATGTTGCTATCAATGGCCCTGCAGCTGGGTTGATCGCAGTAATTCTAAGCTCTCTTGCCCTTTGGAGTGGAGATGAGAAAGCGCTAAATTATGTATTGGCGGCTATTGTGGTTTCCGGAGGTATTCAGATATTATTAGGTATTTTAAAGCTAGGCAAGTTTGCGGAAATCTTTCATTCTTCAGTTATTCATGGAATATTGGCTGCCATTGGAATCATCATTTTCGCCAAACAGATTCATGTGGCTATGGGGACAAGCACAGAAGCAACCGGGACAATTGATACCCTGGTCGATGCGGTTCAGCAAATTCCAAATATTAACCCTTTTGTTGTTACTATTTCTCTGGCAGGTCTGTTACTTTTAATTTTCCAGTCAAAAATCAGTTACAAATTATTTCATGCTATACCTGCTCCGATGTGGGTCCTGGTGATTTCCATTCCATTCGTTTATTTTTTCAATTTTTTTGATACTCGCTTGATGAACTTTATGGGAAATAATTATGAAGTGGGGCCACACCTTCTTATAGATATCCCTAACAATATAATGGATGCGATCACTCATCCGGATTTTTCCCAAATCCACACCTGGAAATTCTGGTCCTCGGTAATCTCTATTACGATGATTGCTAGTATTGAATCCCTGGCTAGTAGCAAAGCAGTAGACAAACTTGATCCCTATAAGCGAAAAACGAATTTGAATAAAGATTTGATTGGTATTGGGCTGAGTACGATGGTTTCAGGAGCATTAGGCGGATTACCGATTATTACGGTAATTGTAAGAAGTACCGTAAACGTTCATAATCATGCTAAGACAAGATGGTCAAATCTATATCACGGGATTTTATTAGTATTATTTATTTTTGTTTTAACGCCGGTAATTACGAAGGTCCCACTGGCATCTTTGGCTATTTTGCTGGTTTTTACTGGCTATAAACTGGCCTCTCCAAAAGTCTTCAAGCATGTGTACGATCAAGGAATCGAGCAATTAGTGTTTTTTATCGGCACCTTGATGATTACTTTGTTTACTGATCTGCTAATCGGAATTTTCGGCGGACTAACTTTGGCAATGCTCACTCATTTTCTTTTGGCAAAAGTTTCGATTCCCCAATTTTTTCAGATGATATTCAATTCCGGTTCCAATTTATTTATGAGAAAAGATGGTGCTTATGATTTAAAAATACAAGGGATTGCCAATTTCCTGGGAGCGATCAAAATGGATAAACTATTGGATCAGGTGCCTTCAGGAACAAAGGTATATATTGATTTGTCAAGTGCCCGATTAGTAGATTTTTCAATTCTTGAAAAACTCTATGACTTTGAAAGAACACATTCCAATAACGGAGGCGAAGTAAAATTCGGAGGCCTTGAAAAACATGTCTCCTCCAATAATCATAAACTAGGTTTAAAACTCCTGACATCTTCAGCTCATAAATTAACCAATCGGGAGAAAGGGATCAAAGAAGTGGCTGAAAAATACAGCTGGAACTATCAGACGGAGCCTGTCAATCATATAGATTACTACGAACCCTTTTATTTTTTCCAATCCAGACCGATTGAATACAAAACGAATTGTATCTGGTCTAAAGATAAAAACATGAAGTGGGAAATCACTGATGTCACCTTCGAAGAAGGCGCTTATGTGGCTTATCAAGAATACAAAATGACTTTAGGCATTATTCGATTACCTTTCGAAATCCCTGAATTCATTATTGAACGAAATGAGTTTTTCGAAAGATACCTCTCCGGACACAAAAACATCGACTACGAAACGTATACCAATTTTTCGGATAACTTTTCTGTCAAAGTTAAAGATAAAGCGGAAATGGATGTTTTTATGACAGATGAATTAAAAGTATTTATTGAAAACAGCAATATCCCTCATATGGAAAGTAACGGAAAGGCGATTTTGATTTTCCCAAGTAATTTCAGGGTGTCCCGAATTCATGAATATTCGAAAATAATTAAATTCATGAACGAGCTAAGAGCTTTGATTAATAAATCCAGTCTAAGGACTCCGTAAATAATATTCCCCCCATGGCAATCGCAAGAAAAGCTCAACCTATAAAAGGTGATCGCTTCGCAGGTGATGAGTGATCGACCTACGGTCTTGAGGAATCGCTCCGAAGCGACCTCACAAGACCGTAGGTCGATACTAAATCACATGTAAAACGATCACTAGCCTGTAATTCAAAAAGTTGAAGCCATTCTTGCAATCGCCATTAATATTCACCTTCTAAACCAGTCTTAATCCTCCGAAATACCTACCTTTGCGCTTTTATTTTTCAAAGGGATCTATAAACGTTTCCTAAACTTTGAAAGCTTAGGAAACGTAATTTCAACATATGGCGAATTTAAAACAAGAAATATCGATCAGGAGAACGTTTGGGATCATCAGTCACCCGGATGCCGGAAAAACGACCCTTACTGAGAAGCTTTTGCTTTTTGGTGGTGCGATCCAGACTGCCGGAGCGGTGAAATCCAATAAGATTAAAAAAAGCGCGACTTCCGATTTTATGGAGATCGAACGGCAAAGAGGTATCTCTGTAGCGACCTCCGTGATGGCTTTTGATTATAGCGGAAAAAAAATCAATATTCTGGATACACCAGGTCACCAGGATTTTGCAGAAGATACCTATAGAACGCTAACGGCGGTAGATAGTGTGATCGTCGTAATTGATGTCGCCAAAGGGGTGGAGTCGCAGACCGAAAAATTAGTCCAGGTGTGCCGTATGCGGAAAACGCCAATATTGGTATTTATCAACAAACTGGATCGGGAAGGCATGGATGGTTTTGACCTGCTCGATGATCTGGAGCAAAAACTAGGATTAACCGTAAGCCCCCAAAGCTGGCCGATTGGTATGGGACAGCGATTCAAGGGAGTATATAATCGCTATGAAAAAAAGCTAAACCTCTTCAGTGCCCATGGTAAACAAACAGAAGAAGAGACCATTGAATTTACTGATCTAAATAATCCCGAACTGGAAGAGCATATCGGAGCTGCCGCAGCGAAAGAACTCCGGACTGAAACAACGATGATTGAAGAGGTTTATCCGGCATTGGATATTGATGCTTATCTAAAAGGAGAGCAGAGTCCCGTATTTTTCGGATCAGCGATTAACAACTTTGGAGTCAAAGAGCTCCTGGATTGTTTCGTGGAAATCGCGCCTAGCCCGCTCCCCAGAATAACCGAAGAAAGACAGATTAATCCCGAAGAAGATAAATTTTCCGGTTTCATTTTTAAAATTCATGCTAATATGGATCCCAAGCACCGCGACCGGATTGCTTTTCTCAGGATTTGTAGCGGAACGTTTGCGCGAAATACCAACTATCTGCATATCCGGCAAAACAAAAAAATAAAATTTGCTAACCCGACTGCATTCATGGCAGCAAAGAAATCGGTGATCGACGAAGCTTTTCCCGGTGATATTGTTGGTTTGTATGATAGTGGAAATTTCAAAATCGGGGATTCACTGACAGAAGGCGAAATTATTCATTTCAAAGGGATTCCAAGCTTCTCACCAGAACAGTTTCGCTATGTGGAAAATGCAGACCCGATGAAATCCAAGCAACTGGCAAAAGGACTAAATCAGTTAATGGACGAAGGCGTTGCACAGCTATTTACCAAAGATTTTAATGGTCGAAAAATTATTGGAACCGTCGGAGCCTTGCAATTTGAGGTGATTCAATATCGTTTGCAGCATGAATATGGCGCCTCCTGTAATTACGAGCCTGTCAATCTCCATAAAGCTTGCTGGATAAGCTATGACAAACCTGCAAAGTATAAAGAATTTTATGAGCGCCGAAAGCGGGATATGGCGGTAGACAAAGATGGCAAACCTGTTTTCCTGGCAGAAAGTGCCTGGGTTTTAAAAACGACACAGGAAAACTTTCCAGAGATAACGTTCCACTTCCAGAGTGATTTTTGACCAGAGGTGAGTGGTGAGTGGGTGAGTGGGTGATCAATGCAAGCATTTTGTGATCGCTACGCTTGTGAGGTCGCCATTTTGGAGACCTCACAAGCGCAGCGATCATAAGCGCAGCGATCACAAGCGCAGCGATCACATTTTAATTTCCATGGAACTAAATCAAAAATACTTTCGTACACTTAAAAGTTAAATAATCAACCTAAAATATCATCCACATGTCTGACGATCTATTTAAAAAACTGGTATCTCATTGTAAAGAATATGGTTTCATCTTCCAGTCGAGTGAAGTGTATGATGGCCTTGCTGCAGTATACGATTATGGTCCTTATGGCTCAGAGTTAAAAAACAACATCAAGAAGTATTGGTGGATGGCTATGGTACAAATGCATGAGAATATCGTGGGTATTGATGCTGCGATTTTTATGCACCCGAAAACCTGGAAGGCTTCCGGTCACGTCGATGCTTTTAATGATCCGATGATCGACAATAAGGATTCTAAAAAGCGGTATCGCGCTGATCAGCTGGTAGAAGAATTCGTGGAAAACAAGATCATGAAGAAGGCAGAAAAGGAGATCGAAAAAGCTAAAAAACGCTTCGGAGATGACTTTGACGAAGAACAGTACAAGGCAACTAATCCACGGGTCATGGGCTATCTGGAAAAGGCAAAATCTACGCTGACTCGTTTGAATACGTCTTTGACGAATGAAGACCTGGATGATGTGAAAGCATTGATCGAGGAATTGGAAATCGCCTGTCCTGAAAGTGGTTCCAGAGACTGGACAGATGTCCGGCAGTTTAATCTCATGTTTAATACACAACTGGGAACCATCGCTGGGGAAGCAGGCAAGCTATATCTCCGACCTGAAACGGCTCAGGGTATTTTTGTCAACTTTTTGAATGTACAAAAAACTACCCGACAGAAGATTCCTTTTGGTATTGCGCAAATTGGTAAAGCTTTTAGAAATGAAATCGTCGCCCGCCAGTTTATTTTTAGAATGCGGGAATTCGAACAGATGGAGATGCAATTCTTCATCCGTCCGGGTGAGCAGAAGAAATGGTATGACTACTGGAAGGAGGCCAGAATGAAATGGCACCTGGCCATCCACCCTGCCCAAAGTCTACGTTTTCATGATCACGAGAAATTAGCGCATTATGCAGATGCAGCGGCGGATATAGAATTCCAATTCCCATTTGGTTTTAGAGAGTTAGAAGGTATACACTCCCGAACGGATTTCGACCTCGGCGCACATCAGGAAATGTCTGGTAAGAAACTCCAGTATTTCGACCCTGAATTGAATGAGAATTATATCCCATATGTATTGGAAACTTCCATTGGATTGGATCGGATGTTTTTGGCGACCATGGGAAATGCACTCAAGGAAGAAACCGTACCAGATGCTGATGGAAAAGATTCTACCAGGACGGTATTAAAAATCCATCCTGCGCTGGCGCCAGTAAAATGTGCCGTACTACCTTTACTTAAAAACAAGGAAGAATTGACGGATAAAGCAAGAGAGATTTTTAATGCTTTAAAGGTTTCCTTTTATTGCCAGTACGACGAAAAAGATGCAATCGGTCGTAGATATCGCCGACAGGATGCCATTGGTACACCTTATTGTATCACGATTGATTTTGAAACGTTGGATGATAATATGGTGACCATCCGAGAGCGAGATTCTTTGAAACAAGAGCGAATCGCGATTAGTGATATTGAGCGGATTGTGAGCGAACGGGTGGATATGAAGACTTTGTTTGTTTAGACACACCGAATTATAATCTTGTTAGCACCACCACCCTTCATATTGTTAGAGTGGTGGCGCTAACGAGTATAATTAATCTGTCATCAATTCGTCTACTACCCTATCTCGAAATTCGAAAAATACATCTCGCAGCTCACTTTTTGCATCTGTTCCATAATTGATCAAATAAACCAAGGTAGCATCTTGATTTGGAAAATAATAGCAATCCGCAGTATATCCCAAATCTCTACCTCTATGCCCAATTCCAAATTCATTTTCAGGCCGTTCCAGAAAATCTTTCATAATACCTAGCCCAAGTCTTCGATCTTTTCCTTCTACCAAGGGTTCAAAGTCCAACATTTTATCCAAACTAGATTGAGGTAATAAAGTCTTGTCTCGCAACAAGGACTCTATGAAATTTTGCATTTCATACACCGTTGCATATATACCTCCATAACCATTTCCACTTCCGGTATTATAATTTGAAATATTTAAGATCGTTCCATTATTATATAAATCAAAATAACCTTGGGCTACAAAATCAGGTAATGCGTCATGCCAATGGTAATAAGTATTATCTGCATTCAAAGGGTTTAAAACTTTCTCTTTTAAAAGGTCTTCATGGGGTCGTCCTGAAGCGGCTTCAATAACCATAGTTGCTAAAAGGAAATTGGTGTTAGAATAAGCCGTGCTTGTTCCTACTTCAAAAGAAGGTTCATCACCATAAACAAATTCTAGTAATGCTTCAGGTTCCCAAAAACGACTAGGGTCGTTCAATACCGAGAGATAAAACTTGTTATCATCAATCACATCGGCAATTCCTGAGGAGTGATTCAGTACTTGACGAAAAGTAGCCTTATCAGCATTCTTCACTTTAGATGTATATTTTTCATCTAACCATTTGGTCAATGGGTCATCCAAATTTAATTCAGTTTCTTCAACAAGTATCATAGATAAAACGCCGATATAAGTCTTCGTGATCGAAGCAATTTTTGAAACATGACAAGGAAGCATTGGAACATTTTTAGCAATATCAGCCATACCTGAACTTCCTGCCCAAACGCCATTTCCATTTCTAATTAAAATCGAAATCCCAGGAAGTCCCTTGGTGGTGTACTCCTCTAATATTTCTTGAAAATCGGAACCATCGGGATGTTCGCTACTATTGTCCCATGCTGGAATATTACAATTGGAAGTTGGTTGAATTTCATCTTTTTTGCATCCTATCAATAAGATTCTCAAAAACAATATGCTGATAAGTATATTTGTGATTCTATGATTCATAATTATATATAATTTAGGAATTGATTTAATAGAACACTTATTTAAGTCCCGTCCTAAAAGGACAAAAGGAAACACCAATATGCAAAGCAGCACCTGGAAGTATCGGAACATACTCATTGACAAACGGCATTTGCATAAAAAACTGATAACTCAAAAAGATAGCAACAGGCCTTTCTTTTCGAAATTCATAACCAATTTGCAGTTCAAAATCTGCCATAAACTGAGGCCGTCCGAAGTTGGTCTTTCTCTCATATTTCCCTTCTTTATTTAATTTAAAAACTTGAGCTTCCGGAATGGAATGTAAATACCCTACTCCTAATTGAGGTCCAAAATAAAGTCCGTTTTTAACCCAATAGCGATAACCTATTTCAGAATACAACTGGATACCATGTTGTGCATATTGATGAAAAAAGTAACCTATGTTAGCAGTTTGAAACCATTGATGCTTTGGATTGGCGTTATAAGTATACTCTGTTCCTACCGAAATTCCAGGATGAACAGGTGTAGTAAAAACACCCAAATAACCTGAACCAGGAAATTGACTACCTATATTAAAAACTGAAATCGTTATTGGAAATTGAGTTCTTTCTTGTCCATAATTATTAGTAATAAAAAATAGCCCTACAGCTAAAAGGAAATGCAATTTTTTGATTTTTTGAATCATCATATTTTTCTTTTAGGAATTGAAAGTACCTGATTCCAAATTAACCTAATCACATTTTACAAGGAATGATTTACATCAAAAGAAAGATTGATATTAATCACAAGAAAATGACAATCAAAGGAGCAGCTCTATTAGCTTAGTTCTTTTGATAGAAAAATTAAAAGGTTACAATGTGTTTTTGTAAGTTGTAGCCTTTTTTATTTTAATGATTTTGATCGAATTATAATATGTTTCGCCGTATCACTAAACACTACTTAATTATAACATTTCTTATGAAAAAGATGAGTCCTGTATTTTCATTCCTTTTGGTTTTGATGCTTATAAGCAGTCATTGTATTGGTAGTTTTTCAAAAGCGAAAACAGATAATAATGCTGACAAATTCGCTTTTTCTACAATTCCAGATTCTATAACGGTAGATACGATAGCTTTTAGAGATATGAATGATGAATACGCAATTCGTCAATACAAAAGCAACGGAAATATCATCCAGATGGACATCGACCGATACAATAGCTATACAACCATAGATTACATCCTTTGGGATATGGACAAAAATGGAAGAATGGAAGCGATCGGCGTTTATAATGTTTTAGAACAAAAATATGACTACCATTTGATCGAAGAAGATCTGGTGGCTAACGATTTATTGGAATATCTGGTACAACTAGAAGACATTGGATTTCCATCATTTTATGATTCCAGTGATATTCCAAAAGCAGTTTATAAAAGTAAGGAGCATCAACCGGAATTAAATTATTACAGATACGAGGATTAAGAACCTGTCCAAAAATCAAAAAGGCCCCAACACAAAATATGTTGGGGCCTTTCCTTTTAATATAGTTATTTTGATATTACACCTTCTTTGCGATCTCAATCTTGTTGAGCAACAAAGCGGCTTTCATCATAAAGTCATCATTTTTGGTGCGGAATTCCTGATGGATCATCAATAAACGTGCAGCATCATATGCGGCAGATTTAGGGAGAATCTGGTCAGAAGCAATCGGGTGAAGCCGGTATTGCAGGTTATTGGATCGCAAATAACCGCCATCAAAGTTAAAACCAATCACTTTTGCCAATTTATTCAAAGAGAATAAATAATTAGTGTCTTTGGTGATATCTTTTTGCAGATCATGAATATAATACCTTCGGAAGTCAACGCCTGCTTTCTCACAAAGGAAAACGTCACGGCGTCCGTCAAAGGTTACCATATCCTGGAATTGATATTTCCGAAGGACTTTCATAAAGAAATTCTTCAGAAACCTTTTGGTATTCCGGAGTTTTGCAAATTCCCGGTCGAGATCCATTTCGCCGAGTTGGTATTCTTCATTATAAGGGCGAGACCTGTTGGTTCTCATGTTGACTACTTCTCTTACACGCTCTTTGGTATTTCCAAGTTCATCGACTTTTGAATAAACGCTGACCATATCAAGATCGGTAGTATTATTAAAGGTCTCGATAAAAACGCGATTGGTGTCGGCTTCAAAGTATAAAAGACAAACTTCTTTAATTGCATAAAAATTAGGGTAGCCTCCGTAAATGTTCCCGTATTTAAGCTCTAGGAATGCTATGTTTCTATTCACGATAATAAGTTAAAATTATAAAAAGTAGTATTATATTACTAAATGGTTTTCAATAGTTACTGCAAAGGTAATGAATCTACAAATAAAAATCTGCCACTCTCATAAATCTTCTCGTCATCTGCAAAAATTTCTCCTCCATTCATCATATTTGCAATCATATCCCAGTGAATAGCGGATTGATTTTTCCCTCCAGTCTGTAAATAGGACTGGCCGATAGCCATATGCACCGTTCCGCCTATTTTTTCGTCAAAAAGAATGTTCTTTGTGAAACGGTTAATCTTATAATTAGTTCCAATTGCCGCCTCTCCAAACCGTCTGGTTCCGTCTATTTCAAAAATCTGGTTTAAAAATTCTTTGCCTTGTTTTGCTTCCCACTTTTCAATATAGCCATCCTTCACCCATAAGGTAACGTCTTCTACTTCCTGTCCCATGTAAACGGCAGGGTAGCTAAAATTAATCACCCCATTTACCGAATTTTCAACGGGGGAAGTATAAACCTCTCCTGATGGCATATTAGTCTGACCATCAGAATTAATCCAAGTGCGCCCTTTAGTAGAAAAGGTAATATCAATTCCATCCCCTTTGTACTGCACTTTTTCTCTAGTGTTGAGAACATCCACGATCTGTTGTTGAAATTTACGGACATCCAGCCATTTTTGGACGGGATCATCCTCAAAAAGGTTACAGGCGCCGAAGACAAATTTTTCATAATCTTCCAGAGAAAGGCCAGCATTCTGCGCTGCGGCAATAGTTGGATATTGGCAAAGACTTCGTTTTAGTTCGCGTGTAGCCGTTCTTTCAAAATACCTTTTGGAAATCGGCGCATTTACCTCGTTCGTAATTTTTAGTTTTTCCGGATCTGCTTTTCCATCTTCTTTGAGGTTAAAAGGTGCCCGAATAAACAGGTATGCTTCGTACTCCTCCATCGCTTGTTTGTAGAGAGGCGAGACAAATCTCAACTGGTCACCTTCAGCTTCTTCCATAAAGATTTTCCCTTTTTCCCTAAACTCCAAATCCACCACAGGCAAAGCACCGGCTTTTAAGGCTTCGCGGTAAACTTCCCTAATTAGGGGTTCGGCAAGCGTTGTGCTTTTTATGTAAAGGCGATCTCCTTTCTTGATGTCGAGGCAGTAATTCACCAGAAGATGGGCATATTTGCTTAAAATTGGGTTCATTTGTTTTTAATCGGTATTTGTACTTTTTGTCTTGCAACACTTAAAGCTTGTCTAAATTCCACGCTTAACGATTACCAATATTTCGCTTGGTAAGGATAACGAATTTCGTATAAATCTTTCACTAAGGTCGTAACTTTTTCTCGGAAAAGGTCAATATTTTCTAGTTTTAAGGCAGAAAGGAAGACATTGTCGTGCCCATACCTGTTTTTTAACTTTTCTTCCAGCTCTTTTTCAAGCATTATCCGGGTTTCTCCATCCACATAATCATCAAAGTATCTATCCCTGTAAAGATCCATTTTATTAAACACATAAAAGGTCTGCTTATCTGCAACACCAAGCTCGGCAAGGGTAGCATTTACGGTCTTGATCTGGTCATCAAACTGGCCATGTGCAATATCGACCACATGCAATATCAGGTCACTCTCTCTGACTTCATCTAAGGTCGATTTAAAACTTTCGACTAAATGGTGAGGGAGCTTTCGAATAAAACCTACCGTATCTGATAGTAAAAAAGGCATCGTCCCAAACACCACCTTCCGCACGGTGGTATCCAGGGTGGCGAAAAGTTTGTCCTCCGCAAAAACATCGGATTTGCTGATGACGTTCATTATCGTAGACTTACCAACATTGGTATAGCCAACGAGTGAAACCCTGATCATTTCCCCTCTGTTTTTTCGTCGGGTAATATTTTGCTGGTCTACTTTTTCCAGCTTTTTCTTGAGCAATGCAATCTTATCCCGAATAATACGTCTATCCGTCTCTATCTCTTTCTCCCCTGGTCCACGCATACCGATACCCCCTCGTTGTCTTTCAAGGTGAGTCCAAAGTCCCCGCAATCTGGGAAGGAGATACTGCATTTGAGCCAGGTCTACCTGCATCTTTGCCTGAGCAGTCTGTGCTCTATTCGCAAAAATATCAAGAATCAGACTACTACGATCTACGATTTTTACTTTGAGATGTTCTTCAA
>JBLHJZ010000046.1:0-13862 GCA_047619515.1 Saprospiraceae bacterium
AAACATCTGTATTGAATAAGTGGAATCAATTGCATGAGGTTCCTAATGTTTTTGTAACGGACGGTTCTTGTATGACTAGTTCCGGAACGCAGAATCCGAGTATCACTTATATGGCGTTGACGGCGAGGGCGGTTGACTATGCGCATAAGCAGGTGAAGGAGGGAAAGCTTTGAGGAATTAGGATTTAAGTGAATTGACATTGGAAGTTGTGGACACCTCATAGAATTTTGAATGTTCAATATTTTGCTAAAAGTCAGGCTCACCTCTTCTACTTTTGGATATCAGATCTTACCATTTCACATCTTTGTAGAGTCCTGTAAGGGCGGCCGTTCTTACAGGACTTCCAGATTCTCTAAGGAAGGCTCATTTTAAAAACTAAAATTATTATAGAAAATTAATTATCCAGTTATTGATCATCAATTTTTAATCGTATATTCAATGCTGAGTTAAAAACTTTTAGCATACCCTGCAAAGCAAAATAAATGCGGCTATTAGCCCTTTTTGTACTTACCTGTTTATTCTTTTCTTTTGGCTGCAAAAAAGAAGAGCCGCCAATATTTAGTAGAGCGCCACTTCCAGGTATTATAGCGGGTCGCCCGGATGTGGCAGAAGATAAATACTTTATAAAACGCTATGTAGGTTTTCTCGGCGATAGCGATTCTATTCCCTTGGATTTATTGATCGTCAATTGGGGTAATGGCAGACTATCCGGTCATACCTATTACCCAAATCATTTTGGGGTACTAAAATTTGAAGGAAGGCTAGAAGAGGACGGTTCTTTTGAATTAGTCGAAGAAAGATTTAAGGAAAGAAACGCTTCCTTTGTTGGCAAATTTCAAAGCACGGATAGTATGTCCGGCACCTGGTGGAATATTGATAGCACCACCACCAGGTCATTCGGATACAAAGAATATATCTCGCCATTTGATTATGACCACTGGACAGGTGCCTGGCATCTTAATGATCCCTGGGATACCGCCACCCTTATTATCGGCGGAGTCACGGAGCGAAAATTACAATTCGCCATGAATATTTATATCAATGGCTATCAGGAAGAATTTTATGGCACTGCTGATATCAGAGGAACTCGGGCAGTGATGGATTTAGAGTTTTTTAAGATCTATCATGAAAACTGTCGGGTAGTTTTCCATCGTCGGGGCAGAGCGGTTTATTTAGAACAGGAAAGCTTTCCCTTCCTTTGTGGGCTTGGCCCTAATTGCTGGACTACTGGTGTTTATGAAGATCTGTATGTGGGCAAAGTAGCCCGGATGGATTTTATAGGCCCCGATTCCGTCTTTGCTGATACCGCCACTTTTTTGGCTTTTCTCGATCTGGTAGGGCCGGACAACCTCAATAAATTTGCTTATAACATGGAGCGGCTCGAACAACATAAAGCCAGATATAAAAACCGAAAAGTCTATGGTACCTTATGGAAAGGCAGGGTCAGGGGTTTCCACCGGGAGAAGGAAGGCATCATCGTCTACGATACTTTTAATAATATCTGGGCCGCTACTACTACCCCACCGGATTTTTCCATGGGCCCGATGAAGGTTCACTATTTTACCAATGTAAAAGAATCAAAAAGAAAAATGCCTTTTGCGATTAGGGATTGGATGTCAAAGTTTCTTAACTGTACGGTGGTTTATGAAAGTCAATAAGTTGAGAATATCATTGAGTTTTCTTTTTTCGTATCCATTGCAGTACCAGACTTGAGCCGATTGCCATCAAGCCCGCAAAACCATTAAATAGGATATCGTCGGTATCAAATACACGATCTGGCAAAAATATTTGAATACATTCATCAAGCACTCCGATTAGGAGCGCCCAATCTAAAAACAAACATGAGGTAAACTACTGCAAGACCCAACCAAATGGACATTTCAGTTTTAGCTGCGTCGAAGAATGCTTGCTTTGATTCTTTTATATTCTCTTTGACTAAAGCTTCATACCAACCTTTGATTTGGTAGTATTCCCAAATGAAAAACTTACAATTTTTGAAAGAGTACTCCTTAGACTTAAGATTCAGAAATCGTTGAGTTCTTCGTTCGAATTGTTCTTCAATAATTGATATGTCTAATTCTGTATTCAACTTTTTTCTTTTAATTGGCTAAAACGCTTAGCTAACCGCAACTCCCTATTGCGTTTATTGGCATTTGCTTTTATTTCTCTTATGTGGAAGCGAAAATAGCACTTTACAGCATCGAATTCAAAGGATTTTCAAAACTTTTGTCATCTACCTTTAAGGCATGGGTACAGGCCTTTCGTTTTGGACGAGCCCTCCCCGGTACGAATATTCGTCCTACCAGTGCTAATCAAAGACGTCAGGGAATCTTGGGTACAGAAAATGTTTTTAGTGAGACGGGTAGGACGAATTGGCATAAAAAAAATGCTGCAAAAAAGACTTTTTAAGCAGCGGAGAACGTACTTTTATCTTCTTGATAAGGGAAAGACAGTGAGGGGGCGAAAAGTCTTGTGTATTTTCTCATGGCAGGTAATTAACAAAACCACTATTCATGAAATCAAAACCCGGCAATATCCTGATCACCAAATCCTCCGGTGAGCAGGTAAAATTTTCAAGAAAAAAACTGAATAAATCTTTGGCAAGAGCAGGAGCAGGCAAAGAAGACATTCGGATGATCATTTCCGAAATTGAAAAATTATTATATACGGGAATGCATACCAAGAATATTTATAAAAAAGCTTTTGCCTTGTTGCGGAAACGGTCAAGACCAATGGCAGCCCGCTACAAATTGAAAAGCGCCATTATGCAATTGGGCCCTTCTGGTTTTCCCTTTGAACGATACATCGCTGAAATTTTAAAGTCGGAAGGATATAAAGTGAAAGTCGGACAAATCATAAAAGGAAATTGTATCCAGCATGAGATAGATGTCATCGCAGAAAAAGACGGCCAGCGCTTTATGATTGAATGTAAATTCCATAACGAAAACAATCGTATTTGTGATGTAAAAATTCCGCTCTATATCCAGTCTCGATTTTTGGATGTGGAAAAATCTGGGCTTAAAACTAAATTCCATCAAGGCTGGATAGCGACCAATACCCGCTTTTCAGCTGATGCCATTCAATATGGTACTTGTGTCGGTTTATATTTATTAAGTTGGAACTATCCTTCAAAAAATAGTCTAAAAGAGCGGATTGATTCGTCCGGTGTATATCCGATCACCTGCCTGACCACCTTGACGGGTAGAGAAAAGAAGGCCTTATTGGATAATATGGTGGTACTCGCCAAAGATCTGTGTTTTGATAAAAAAATATTATCAGATATTGGGATAAGCGAAGTCCGGATAAATAAAATAGTTGCGGAGGCAAAAGGATTAAGTGGGGTATAAAGTAAATTTGTCAAAGCATTAGAGAATGACTAACCTTCCTCCTCCCCTTCATCTCCACTATTCCTTTTTTTATCTCTAAGCCGGAGATTTTCGATTACCTCATCGAAAGCTGCCTGTTCATCATTTTTTCGTGCTAGAAATAATTGTTTTACATTCCGCCCACTCATAAATCCTCCGCTTCTTTGTACTCCCCGAAGAAAGGATTCATAACCTTTTCCATTATGATAATAACCTAAAGGGGCAATGACATAACTGGCCACAAAATGCTGACAATCATGACACTGTACATATACGCGATCAGGTTCACCGGATTCTCTGTAAATAATGTTTTTCAAATTAGTGGCCTGGCATTGCTGGCATTTTTGAATGTGAATTTCCATTTTTAAAATTTTGTAAACGTGTACAATCCTATGATAAGGCTATATCCAAATTAAAAAATAAGCGGCAAATAAAAAACGCAGGTGATTACAATTCCGATCAAAGCCAGAAATGTCACCAAAAGCCCTGAGGAAAACATGTCCTTTGTTTTCAAAAAACCTGAACCAAAAGCAATGGCATTTGGAGGGGTACTGATCGGTAATGCCATGGAGGACGAACACATCAACGATATCGCAACCACCAGGATCAGTTCTCCCTGAGGAAGTGCCACCGCAACCGGAATAAGTAAGTTAGCAGTGGCTGTATTACTCATAAAAGTAGTCATCACCGCAGCCACTATCAACAGGAAAAGAAGGATTACCCAAAAGCTATTTTCCATAGGTATAGCATGAGCGATGGTATCCGTCAATCCACTCATTCTCAAACCTACCCCAAGGCATAACCCTCCTCCAAGCATAAATAAAATATCCCAGGATAAATTTTTAAAATCGCTGGTTTCCAATAAGCGGCTTCCAAATGCAGTTAGCACGACAAACAAACCCACCATCCCCGTAGAAATTCCTGTCACCCCCGAAGTAAGCCAGCCTGCTACCGTCACCAAAAAAATAGCCAGTACTATATATTGTCGTTTACCAAGGGAATGAATTTCTTCTATTTCAATTGCTATTTTCAGGTCTCCTGGTGGATATAATTGCAATAAAAGCTTCCATAACAAGAACAATAAAACCAGCATCAAAGGAACGGCTATGGCCATCCACATGGCAAAGGAAATATTGAATCCGGCCTGTACCAAATACTCCATAGCTATCGCATTGGGAGGGGTGCCGATGGGTGTACCAATACCTCCTAAATTGCAGGCGAACGGAATCGATAGTGCCAGGGCCTTTGTAAAATTGGAGGTATCAGGAAGCCCAATGATCAAAGGCGACATGATGGCAAACATCATAGCGGCAGTAGCGGTATTGCTCATCCACATTGACAAAAAGGAAGACACCAAAATGATCGACAACAAAATCCGCGATGGGCTATTTCCTGTTTTTTGAATGATGCGCCGAGCCATTATCCGGGAGAGGCCATATTTATTGAGCAAGGCAGCCAATACAAAGCCACCCATAAAAAGCAGGGTAATATCTCCAAAAAAAGAAATTAGAAAATCCTCCTTTTGGGCATCAATTCCGGATGCTTGCAAAACCGGTAACAGCCAAAATATTTGAATAAAGAGCACACCAAGGCTGGTAATGTATAAGGGTAAAGCTTCAGAAACCCACAAGACAGCTGTTCCTATGAGAATAATAATAGAAATTTCTTCCATACCGGAAACACCCAATAGGTTTTGAATCCAATGGAATGGATAAGCAATAACCAAAAAAGCCAATATTAAAATAATCAGATAATTGGGCGTGAATACTTTTCGAATGGACATTAGGGTGCTGTTATTTTTAGAGCCTGTTTAAATTTTGTTTTTAAACAGGCTCTTAATGTAAAATTGGCATTAATGGGCTGCTAGAAGGATTATTTAATACTATTTCTAAAAGTTATAATAAGGGACAGCGAATCATACTACTAGACAAAGCTATTTTGGATACCGAGTTCACAAAGAAGACACAGAGTACACAGAGGATTATTTTGTTGATTTTCAAATCTTTGTGATCTCTGTGTATCCTCAGTGCCCTCTGTGTCCTTAAAATGTCCTGCAGTATAAAAGCGAACCAGTAAAGTCAAAAAATATTATTCAGCCAATTTACCAATTTTAGGCCCCGCCGCTATAATATCCGTATTGACATCCGCTTCAAATCCTTTGAAATTATTTTGGAACAACTGAACCAGTTTTTCTTTCACTTCTTCATATTTCCTTTTATCAGCCCATGTATTTTTAGGAATCAAAATTTCTGAAGGAACACCCGGACAGCTTAAAGGAACCTCAAACCCAAATTCAGGGTCAACTACGGTATCCACATTATCAAAATCATTATTTTGAATGGCATCAATGATAGCTCTGGTATATTTCAGTTTTATTCTGGAACCTACCCCATAAGCGCCACCTGTCCAGCCGGTATTGACTAACCAGGCTTTAGCCTTATGATTTTTGATTTTATCGGCCAATAATTCCGCATATTTATTGGGGTGCCACATCATAAAGGCAGCGCCAAAACAAGCAGAGAAAGTAGCCTGAGGCTCGGTAACGCCCATCTCTGTACCAGCAACCTTGGCTGTATATCCGGAAATAAAATGATAACTGGCTTGTTCCGGACTAAGACGGCTTACGGGAGGTAAAACGCCGAAAGCATCACAAGTCAGGAAGATAACATGATTCGCATTTCCAGCGATACAGGGAATCTGTACATTCTCGATATAATGAATCGGATAAGAAGCCCTGGTATTCTGGGTGATGGAAGTATCACTATAATCTACCTTTCTGGTTTCCGCATCGTAGACCACATTTTCCAAAACGGTACCATATCGGATGGCATTAAAAATATCAGGCTCATTCTCTGCGGAAAGGTCTATTGCTTTTGCATAACATCCTCCTTCAATATTAAAAACACCCTGATCTGTCCAGCAATGTTCATCGTCACCGATCAGCTTTCGTTTCGGATCAGCGCTCAGGGTCGTTTTCCCGGTTCCGGAAAGGCCGAATAAAACGGAGACGTCACCACTTTCCCCGACATTGGCAGAGCAGTGCATCGGCAACACATTTTGTAGCGGCATGAGGTAATTCATAATGGAGAAGATACCTTTCTTCATTTCTCCAGCATATTCTGTTCCGAGAATAACGATCTCTTTTTTCTCCAGATTGACATCAATACTGGTTTTTGAAGTCATCTTCGAGGTATAGCGATTGGCAGGAAAGCCACCTGCATTGAAGATCACATAATCGGGCTCACCAAAGGCTTCCAATTCCGCTTTAGTAGGCATGATCAGCATATTTTGCATAAACAAAGCGTGATAGGCTCTGGTACAAATAATCCTTACTTTGATCCGGTATTGCTTATCCCATCCGGCAAAAGCATCTACCACGAACAGGTGTTCGCGAGTATTGAGATAATCCATTGCCCGTTCGTGATTGATATTAAATACCTGCTCATCCATTTCAATATTAATCTTGCCCCAGTCAATGTTATTTTCAGAGTCAGGGTGTCGAACAATCCGTTTGTCTTTTGGGCTTCTACCGGTTTTCTCACCGGAATAAACAAGTAATGCCCCAACATCGGACATAGCCGTTCCTTTTTCATCCCGAAGAGCGATCTCATATAACACAGGGACGCTGGAGTTTCTATCAATTTGTTTTACATCAATTTTGTATTGCCGAAGGTTAAAATCCATTGGAGTAAGTATTTTAAAGATGATAAAAAGCTGTTTAATAATATCTTGCAAAGTAAATATCTTTAACTTTGATGACAGGAGACGAAAATCAGTATTGCCGCTGATTTTTGTCAGCGATCGATCTCAAGTTTTTAATTTCCCAAAAAAAAAACAAATCGTTCTACCGATGGATAAATTACGCATCATTAAATTCATTCATACCTTGGTTTGGCTTTTTTTTGTAACGGTTATTTTTTACGTTTTATACTGTGGGATTTTCAATGATATAAACGTTTTTACCTGGATAGCTATAGCTCTTGTTGTTGCAGAAGGGATAGTACTTGCCATTTTTAAAATGTTTTGCCCGCTTACCCTTTTAGCAAGGAAATATTCAGATTCCGAAAAAGATAATTTTGATATTTATTTACCAAATTGGCTGGCGAAGTATAACAAACAAATTTTTACGAGTATTTTTATTATTGGCTTAGTAATCGTTTTAATTCGTGTGCTTTCCTAAGTGGATACCGATTTATTCCAAGGACGAAATAAAAATCATCTGAGTGCCTAAAGATGACAAAGATCAAACCTCCAAGTGTAATTCGTCACTAAAACCGATACTACTCTCCTATAACTTTGTCATAAAAAGTGCAGCTAATCCTTATTGTATTACTGATGTTAATGGCTTTGTTGCTGTGGTTTTTAGTCGCACCACTGGTCATCACTATTGACAGCATACAGCAACGATATGAATTACGATGGAAAAGTATCGGGTTTGTACGAATAATATTAGTAAAGGAGCCGATATTATTGAAATTTCGCATTTTTTTCTTTCATAAAACCATAAATGTTGATCCTTTTAAAATATCAAAAGCTAAAAGAAAGATTATAAAAAAGGTGGAAAAGAAAAAGAAAAAAGCAGTCGACTGGACAAAGATGCAGCGCAAAGCCAAAAGGGTTTTCAAGTCATTTCGACTGGAAAAATTATGGCTTAATATGGACACGGACAGTTATTACTATAATGCTTTTTTATTTCCCCTTTTCTATTTTATAAAAGGAAGGAATTATCATTTACGCATTAATTACCAGGGTAAAAACGAATTGTGCCTGATACTAAAAAACAGGCCAATCCGGATGTTATACGCCCTGATTTTTTAATCTTAAAATCAATTATCATGGAAATGAACTTTGAAGAAATGATTGATCGGATTACTAAATTCATCAAGTCAGAAGCTAAAACAGAAACCGTCATTGGCCAAGCCTTCCAGCTAGGTGATTTTTCCTGTATCCCTGTCATTCGCGTCGGAATGGGCTTTGGTACCGGAGGAGGAGAAGGCGATGCACCTAAGACTGGTCATGGTGCAGGTGGTGGTGCAGGTGCAGGCATGGGCATTGATCCCATTGGATTTTTGGTAGCACATGGAGAGCAAATTTCTTTTGTCAGTACCAAAACCAATAAAGGTTTGGCGGCTGCATTTGAAAAGGTGCCGGATTTAATTTCTAAATTTCTGGATACCCGAAAAGAGGAACATAAAGCAGTGGAGGTATGATCCTTAGTGAAAAAATTCGTCCTCCCAGTCTCGCCTCAAGCATTTTCTGTACTTAAAGATTACAGGTATGTTCGAAAAGCACTGGTAGGACGAATAGTACGAGCACCACTTCTTCTCGCTGACCAGAAAATAATTTAACAAAAACCTCATTTCAAAATCAATAAACATGGAACCTGAAAACAACATGGAAAACAAATCAAATAATCCAATCGTGGTAAGTGTCATCGCTTATATTACCTTGATCGGCTGGTTGATTTCAGCCTTTATATTGAACAAGCCTAAGCAGCCCCTATGCAATTTTCATATCAGGCAGGCTCTCGGAATCAACTTGCTGTTTATCGTCAGCGGATTTGTTTCTATTATCCCGGTCTTAGGTTGGATTGCAGGTGCAGTCGGGTATATCCTGGCAATAGTATTGTGGGTTATTGGGCTTATTGCTGCGATACAGGGAGAGCAAAAAGAAGTACCGGTTTTAGGGCAGAAATTTCAAGTATGGTTTCAGGGTTTATAATTTTTAAAAAATAATAATCATGAATCTAAATAAAAAAATCGGAAAAATAATGTCCACCGATTTGACTACTGTCAGAGAGGATACGCCAGTGAGCAAATTAAAAGACTTGTTGGACCGCCGTCTCATGCACCATATACTGGTAGAAAACAAGGTGGGTGAGTTATTGGGAATTATCAGCACAGTAGATCTAGCAAGAACAACACATTTTCCATTCCGGGAAGAACAGTTACTGGCAAAACATATCATGACAGTAAGCCCCTTTACGGTAACCAAAGACACCAGCATTAAAAAGGTCATCGATTATTTCCTGGACAACCGCTTCCGGGTGATTCCCGTGCTAGATGAAAAAGATATACTAATCGGAGTAGTCACCCCTTATGATATAATGAGTATGGTGATGAACAATTTTGAAAAAGAAGAACTAAAGGCGGGGAAAATTAATTGATGCGCGCTGTAGTCATCGTTATGATTAATAATTAAATTTTATGCTACAATAATATATCATGACCTCCTTGAATCAACTAACAACCACTCAAGTGGTAAAGATTTATCAAAAAGAACAAGACCCGGTTTACTTAGGAGAATTATATAGTCGTCACTTCAAAAAGGTGTATAACTATTGTCTTGGTAAGGTAAAAAAAAGGAATGATGCCTATGATATTACTACTGATACTTTTATTAAGTTAACGACTAAAATAATTGATTTGAAAAATCCGGAACTATTTACAAACTGGTTATTTAGAATAGCCCGGAATGCTTGCATTGATCTACTCAGGGCAAAAAGAAAGAATCATACTATTATTGATGTCAGTAATATTGATGTGGAAGAAGACATTGAAAGTCTGCACGGAGTAATGACGAAGGAAGCGAAACTCCAAAAACTAGATACTATCCTTGGCACACTGGAATATAAGACTAAAACGATTTTAATAAATAAATACATTAAAGGAAAATCCATTGAAGATTTGGAAAAAGAAATGGGCTTGTCAAAATCAGCAATTAAAATGAGACTCTCCCGGGGCAGGAAACAGATCGCAATACTTTGGGCCTAAAAAATATAAAGTCCTTAATATTCCTCATGGATATACAAGGACTGATTTATTATAAACTTTATTTAATTTTTTCACAATAAATAATAAAATATGAACCCATACGATGAAGTTGGAAAAATAATGACTACCGACCTGGTGACCGTTACTGATTATACACCGGTAACCCAATTGAAGGATATGTTTACCCAACGGAATATACATCATATTCTGGTGGAAAATAATACAGGAGAACTGTTGGGGATTATTAGTCAGGTAGATCTGGCAAGGGCTGCCCACTTTTCGATGCCAGATAACCAGTTAACCGCTAAACATATCATGACAGCGAGCCCCGAAAGTATAAGGGCAAATTTACCGATTCAACAAGTAGTAGATTACTTTTTAGATAATCGATTCAGAGCTATTCCGGTAGTGAATAAAGACAAGCTTTTGATCGGGATTGTTACGCCTTATGATATCATGTCTACATTGATGGATAATTTTAAGGAGGAGAACGAAGAATTGATAATGTAACCGGGCAAAATTTCTGATTGGTTTTTACACTCTTTAACTTTTATTGAATGCCAAACTAAAAATTTTAAAAGTCAGGATGTTACAAAGTCAGGATGTCAGAAACGCTTTGACTACGCAGTTTACTATGACGAAGTGTTTCTGACACCTTGACGTAATGTCGTGATGACATTATAGTTTCACCCAAGTGCAACATCCAGTGTCATCATCAAAGCAAAGCCAACTATAGCAGCCATCGTAGCCAAATCCGTATTCCCTTCCTGATGCGATTCCGGAATCAATTCTTCAATGACTACAAATATCATCGCTCCTGCTGCAAAGGACAAGGCATAAGGTAGTACCTCCCTCATACTCAGTACCAGTAAAGCACCAAGTACTCCGGCAATTGGTTCAACCATTCCTGAAAGTTGACCATAGAAAAATGATTTCCTCCTGGACATACCTTCTCTCCTCAAAGGAACCGAGACGGCCGTACCTTCCGGAAAGTTTTGCAAGCCTATTCCTATGGATAAAGCGATAGCAGCGCCCATTGTTGCCGAAGGTAATCCGTAAGCCACTGCACCAAAAGCTACACCGATAGCCAGTCCTTCCGGAATATTATGCAAGGTGATGGCCAATACTAATAACACACTCCTGCGCCAACTGGTAGAAATACCTTCGGTTTTACTTTCGTCCAAACCTGGGTGCAAATGGGGTAAGATTTTATCTAAAACTGCCAGAAAAATACCGCCGGAAAGAAAGCCAGCTAGTGCAGGAAACCAGACAGGTAGGTCACTTACGCTCTTTGTCATTTCAATAGCGGGTGCAAGTAAAGACCAAAAGCTTGCTGCAATCATCACACCTGCTGCGAAACCCAGCATAGCATCCAAAACCCGTTGATTGAAAGTTTTAAAGAAAAAAACTACCGCAGCTCCCACAGCGGTGACACCCCAGGTAAACAGGGTAGCAAAAAGTGCCTGAACAGCAGGATGGAATTCGGTTAGAAAAGTTTCAACTTCTGGCATTCTTAGTTAGATTTTTCAAATATTTGCGTGGACTCAGCGATATTGACATTATTGATCCCCTGTATCAACGCATCCGCATTAAAGGAGATATTGTCAATGCCCTCCTCTACTAAAATCCGGGCTTTACCGGCAGTTATTTTATTACCAATCCTATTTCGGTGATCAAGACTTTATCGGTATTTTTTTAATTTGAATGCGAAAAAAAAGGCAGCGTCTTTAGTAGCATAAACCATTTCCGGCCGTGCCTGAACAATGTAGATTTTTTCATCTATCCCATCTTTGGCTCACTCGATATCCATTGGCATTTTGTAATGCTCTTCTATCATGACCGCCCAACAGTCAAGCGTTTCAATTTCCCAAGCCTTGAGTGTAATTTGCTGCTGCAATTCGGTCGGTTTAGGTATGTCCCGGGTCGTTTTGGCGGAAACATGCTTTTGGGCATACACCAACATCGTTTGTTTCTTCCCGAGTTTCCTGGAAATAATGCTCCTTTTGTCTTTTTGCAGCATGGGTATAAACACAATAAATTCGTCCGGTTGGATTCGCCCCTTTGCCACATTTTCACCTAATCCCCAAACACTGGTCAAAACCACTACATCCCGAAAACCACTGTCCGGCGTAAGCGTTTAGAACATCTCTCCTAATGAGGCATTTTTCCCACCCACCCTTACAAGGTCTTTTAATCTAATTTCGCTGAAGTTTAATATATAATCATTCATGAGAAAAAGTCTAATTATAACAGCCCTTAAAAAAGCTATCGTTTGAAAATTAAAGAATAAGAGCGTAAAAAAAAATGACGGTTGTCACTTGGCGTATTGATAGTTATCAAGTATAAACTTTTCAAAGAATTTTGTTATATTGTTGAATGAACTAGACGATTGGTAATATAGTTTTAGCAACAAATATCTCTACCCATGCATAAACTAGATTGGTTTTGAAAGCAGAGAGCATGAAGGATCGAATCCTCCGTTGACAATCTCACTTCAATAATGAATGATTTTCTTTCTTTGGAGAAACTGAAAGCTGGTAAAATTCACTACAAAACAACAGAGGTTAACTTTTTTAAATTTTCAGAGGCTGTATTAGACGAAATTAATTTAACACCAAAAAAAGGTTAACATATTGCTCACAATCATCCAGGAAACCCGGTAGTAAAAATAGATAAACATCTGGTCAAAAACATTCTGCTGAGCCTGTTATCCAATGCTATAAAATATTCTTTTGATGGGGAGATTATTGATTTGACTTCAAAAATTGAAAACGGGTATTTGATCGTTGAGATTCGAGATAAAGGTATCGGAATTCCCGAGGAAGATCAGGAACATTTATTTTCCCGGTTTTTTCGGGCTACCAATGCCACTACTATCCAGGGCACAGATCTGGGATTGACTATCGTGAAGCGCTACCTCGATTTGATGAAGGGGACTATTAGTTTTGTAAGTAAGGAGAATGAAGGGTCGGCTTTTAGGGTGGAGATTCCTCAATGAGGCTATGAGGAGGTCATGAGGTTATAATGTCATGATGCTATTAAGTCAGAAACGCTTCGATTTTGCAGTCTGCAAAATCGAAGCGTTTCTTTCTGACTTCATAACTTCATATCATCATGACTTGATAGCGTCATGTTTTTTCAATGGTTAAAAAGGTATTGCAAAGCCAGCAGTGATCGCTACTCCACGATTGTAATACTTGTCTGGCTCAGGATCAGGTGTGTTTTCATACTTGATAGCATCAATGAAGTCATGACTGTAACGTGCGTCTAAAAGGAAATTACCAATTTCAGTTTCGAAGGTTATACCAAATCCTCCTACAGCACTGAAGTCGAAACGATTATCTTTCCAACCATCCGTGCCATATTCTGTAACCCAATCGATATCTTCCTTGAAATCTCCTTTTTCAACAGGATTCTCTGTTCCAAGTGGAGCATTTTCGCCAATGTACTTTTGATTCAAAGCATAACCAACACTTGGTCCTGCATAGATATTAAAATAGACCATATCGCCTATTTCAAAATCAAATCGTGCTAAAACCGGAAGCTCAATAAAATTGGTCCGGAAAACTCTTTTTACATCCATGTTATCGGTCGCTATTGTGGTGTATTTTACCCCTTTTTGAATCCAGTGTAATTCTGGTTGTACAGAAAAAACGCCTGCCACATTAATTTTGCTAAAAACAGCAACATCGGCACCTACCATATAGTCCATGCCCATATCCGC
>JBLHJZ010000047.1:0-13848 GCA_047619515.1 Saprospiraceae bacterium
TTTCTCCGATCGTAGTGATAAAATCTTCGGTAGTGACGAAGCGGATTTGATGACCATCCATATTCGTCAGATCGTTTTGATCAGGATAAGCCATCTTTTTAAAAGCTTTGAAAAAATCTTCATCACCAATCAGGTAGCGGAGGGTATGGAGTACCCAGGCACCTTTGGTATAGATGGGGGCTTTGTAAATCTCTTTGCCCGTTTTGGAAGAATGTGGTGCAATCGGGTATTGATTGCGGAAGTACATACTATTCATGTATTTATGATAGGCAGCTTTACCATTGAGATGCTCAGCATAAAGGGGTTGCATATAACTGCCAAAGCCTTCATGAATCCACATATCTTTCCAGTCGGCGTTGGTGACGAGATTGCCCCACCATTCGTGCGCCAGTTCGTGTTGGTGCAGCGCATCGAAGCCCCAATCTTTTCCTCCGGTCATAGCGCCGTTTTTGAAATTGGCACCATAGGCGATGATGGACTGATGTTCCATGCCGAGGTGCGGGGTCTGTACGGCGCCATATTTATCTTGCTGGAAAGGGTAGGGGCCGAGCATACTTTCGAACCATTTTAGCTGGGCGATGATCTCGGGCATAAATTTTTGTCCTTTTTCGAAATCTTCCGGCAGCACATAAAAATAAACAGGGAAGGTATTTCCGCTGACGCTTTCTATTTTGTCTTCGATGATTTTATAGGGAGCGATATTGAGGGCGACATTATAATTGCTGATGGGTGTGGTGATTTTCCAGTGCCAGGTGGCAGTACCGTCACCGTTATTATGATGGGAACTTAACCTCCCATTGCTAGCGACCACAAGATCATCAGGAACGGTGACCAGGAGATCCATACGATCAGGCTTATCGGAGACATGGTCTTTGTTTGGCCACCAGAGATCAGCACCTTCTCCCTGGCAGGTAGTGGCGATCCAATGTGCACCGGTTTTTGTCTTTGCCCAGGTGAAACCTCCGTCCCAAGGTGGGCGACGGGCGACTCTGGGTTTGCCACTATATTGGAGGGTCAAGGTGACAGAAGATCCTGCTTGTCTGGTATATTTCATGTTGATCCAGACTTTTCCGGATTCCCGTTGCCAGGTGGCGGGGATTACCATGTCTCCTTCGTGGGTTTCATAGATGTCGTGGATAGTGAAAGTGGTATCCAGATCCATTACAACCCATGCGATTGGTTGTACAATCGTGGCTCTCATCGTAAGATTACCTTCGATAGCTTTTTCATCAGGATTGACCTTTACATCGAGGCCGTAATATTGAACATCATAAGCGGCTTGCTCGGGCATCAGTGGCCCGCCGGTGTCGAGGATGTCGTTTTGGCCGAATAGGAGATTAGTAAAGAAGAGTAGTAGGATAAAGGGAAGTATTCTAGTCATTGTTTTTTTTGTAAATTTAAGCTTTTTTTTGGACAGGTTGTTTACTGTTTCCAAGCAAGCACAAAGGTTAAAATCCCTACCCAAAGTTTGCAAATATTTTTAAATTATGAAGGCTGTTATTTTTTTTATTTTAAAGATGATAATGTTATTGGTGCTGCCATTTATTGTATTGATACGAGGGGCGGTTTATTTTCATTCTAATTATTCGTTTCATCCGCAGATGGCGATATTGGGCGGCGGCATAGTGACTTTGCTGGTCTTGATTATTTATTTTTCCTGGTTTTATGGTCGGCTTACCGGGAAGTTTGGGAATGTGGAATCTTTTAAGTTTAGGGCATTTTTGGCGGCGGTCTTAGTGATTGGTTATTGTGCACACGGGCTTTTCTTTTTTAGTGGTAAAAATGCAAAGACGGATGGAGTAAGAAGAGAGTATACGAGTTTGCATCCGATCCTGCGATTGAGTATAAGTACGATTTTATTTATTGACAATGAGCTGATATTGACAGATGCTTCAAGACTACCGGAGGATTATCAAAAAATGGGATTGTCGAAAAAGGGACATTCACTACATTATAAACAGCGCAATGGTTATGCGCATGCTTTTGATATACGGACGAAAGGGCATAGTGAAATCAGAAATAAATTGCTTCAGTTTTATTTTTATTCGATGGGCTTGAATACGCTGAGACATGGTGGAACAGAGGATCATTTGCATATTTCTTTAAAGAGCCATGATCGACCCGGAGGGATTTAGGGATAGAAAAAATCGGAATTAGGTTTTAGGTCCATTCGACTCTTTCTCGGCTCGCAAGGCTAATTTCATTGATACACCGTATCAAGCCAGCGCCAATACTAGAAAAGACAAGAGTCGCTCAGGGTAAGCCTGATTCTGCTAAAAATAATGATCTGCACTTAAATTTTTGCAGGATCTGACTGCGGACTGCGGACTTTTTTAAAGTCGAAGATATCCACAATTTACGTTATTTACTTAAACGTACACTCAAAGGTTCCTTTGAAGTAGCAGGGGAATGTTTCTCCGCCGGTTTCGAGAAGACAATTGTTTTCAATACGGATAAAACCGATAATTTTTCTGTCTTTTTCAAATAGTATGGAGTTAAGGATCAAATCTACATTATCGGTCACTATGGTGATGCGTTCATCCGTATTCAATAAGTTGTAAGAGCTGGTAGCCGTATATTTCTTATCCCCCCGGAGTGTAATGCTTACCGAAGATTTTTCACCTTCGAGGTTTATCATTGGTCCTTTATCACCGATCTGGCAATTGCAGTGTATAAACTCCGTATACTGATCTTCAATGACGAAGCCGGCGGGCTTGTCATTAGTAATATCTTCCAGTCTGTAAACCTGCTCGATAGGATTTGATGAATCTTTCGCTTCCTCTTCTTTAATATTCAAGGCGATGTCGATGACTTTTTGATTGTCAAAGATGATAGCGGTATTTTCGCCATAAAACCATTTTTGATAACCGCCATGACTCTCTTTTCTTATCCCTTCGGTATCCGGGTTTCCAATAATATCGCTTACCTGCTGTCTGGTCATTCCCAATTGTATCTTCGGAAAATCGCGGTCTTTTCTAAAATTAGTATTCAATTTAGAGACTCCTTGTTCATTAAATATCAATAGCAAATTATTTTTATACAACCATTTTTCACTAAGAGCTTCCGTAAATTTTTCCTGCGGTGCGCCTATAAATTTTAATACCTGTGCTTTGGTCATTTTGGGGGTGATCACTTTGGCATCGGCTTCATCAAGTATGATCCTGGTGAAAGCACTTAATTTTTTTCCGGTTTTATCAAAAACTTCCATTTTGTCGGAGCTTGGAAACTGCAGCACTTCAAGGTTGGTCTCGTTCCTGTATTTATTAGGTGCTATGTTTTTAAAACCAGCCCAGTTCCTGGATTGAGGCTTACGTATTGCGATGTCATTTTCAACTTTTAAGATCAGGTATTTTTGACTGGCTTTCAGTTCACTTTGCCAGATACCTTCCGGGTCATAGGTTCCACATCCGGTAGATAGAATAATAGCAATATAGAGGATTATTAATTTTCCCATAGGTACTTTGATTATTATTTAAGCTGCAAAAATGGAAAATATATTTGTCAGATCGGAGAATAAGGGGAATTTTAATATATTTTGAATGCTGTGAAATCAGGTTGGACTTATACTTTTTAGAGGTAAGAAGGTATAGATTTTTACTCCTTTTAAAAACAGGCGTGTAATATTTAAGCTGTCCCAATAATATGACGAAGTATTGTATTATAAGGGTTTTAGATCTTTTTTACTGGTGTAGAAGAAAAAATTAATGGTTTAGAAAAATAAAAATTGTTTAGACAGTATTGAAATTGAGCTGTTTTATAATGTAAATTATACCCTTTGGATTCATACGTTTAAAATTTTCGGGAGTTGTAAAGTAGTGCCTTGTTAGTGCATCTTTGTATCAACAATCACGAAATGGTATTAGGCTTTATTCAGTTTTTAGTATTCGTTTTGACACACAAATTTTGAAAAAGTCTATGACAATATAATATTAGTTCCAAAAACTGAAATTCGTTTATAAATGAGGTCATCCATTCAAAACCCGAACAAGCTAACTTTAATTAAAGGAGTGTGTGTATCAATCAGTTTGTTATTGATTGGTCCTACTCTCAGCGCTTGTTTGGGCTTTGGTTTTTGATAGCTCATCGAGACGATTCAACCCTCAATTTCCCCACAAGCACCAAACCTCTTGAAAACAAAGAAACTGAATGACCCTGTCGGGGTCATAGCTAAAGAAGTAAGATTCAGCTAGCTTTGGAAAGGGAGCAACTACAATGGTAGTTGCGACCCTCTTTTTTTTCTCGACTCGCTGCGCTTGCACGAAAGGACAAGACTCGCTGCGCTCACCCGAAACATAAGCTGAGTATTTCGAAGTAAAAAAAGACTCGTTATAACACTACATTTAAGGTTCCCTTTTTTTCGATACTCACTTCCTCGAAATCTCTGTTTTCCAATTTGCTCTCCAGCCAGGATAAAAAGTCAAAATATTCAAAAGCCCTGGCTTCGAATTCATTTTTGGTCAGGGAGGACAACTCAGTATGCATTTCCCCGAAGCCTTTCATGATCTGTTTGTCGGTAAAATTGGGATACTTTTTCAGGAATTTGAGTACAATAGATTCCGCTTTATAGAGCCGTTTACGTTTCAATAAAAATCGGTAGGTAGATTTGACAATATATTCGAGGAGTTGATCATTGCCTAATTCATAATGGATAAAAAGATTGAGGATTCTACCAAAACTGTAGAGGTCTTCCCTGGTTTTTAAGTCCGGTTCGTCCAGCAGACGGTTGATCCAATCCAGGGATTCGTCGTATTTTCCAGCGCCGAAATTCAGATAAGCCAGGTTATAATATAAGCCGATCCGGTGTTGACTTTGGATTTGTTTTTCATGATTGGTCAGTTCATTGATAAATTGACGGAGGTTGGACACTCCTTTCCGAAATTGCCCGGTAGAAATGTATAAGTCAATCTCCAGGTTATAACTTCGGGTAAAAAGCCTCGACCTTAAGGCGGAAGAACTCGCAGGAATACTCCTTAGTTTTCTGAGATTAAGTAAACCTTCCTGGTATTTATGCAACTGTTTTTGGATGATGTATAGATTGATTAGCGAGCTGATATAGTTCGCTTCTCTTTCCCCTTTACGCTGTACAGGTTCGAGTTCTTCAAACATAAATACCTGTGCCTGCATGTGTTCAAGGCATTTCTCCCATTCGGCGATTTGGAAGTAATATAAAAATCTTGCATTATGATAAAACATTCGGGCGTTAAAGGATTTTGCATTTTCAAGATCATGATAAAGTTTATCTTCGAACAATTTGCTATAGGCTACTTTTTCTTCGGCTTTCCGGATCCCCCCTCGTTTCCAATAAGGAATAAATATTTTATCATGGAGAAGTTGGAATTCGAGGTAATTTCGATAGATCTCTAAGACGTCAATTTCTTTTTGGAAATCTACGTTGACATAATCCTCCAATCCTTTGAGGTCATTTCGATTGTGGATAATGTGGTGCTTCCAGCGATAGACTTCAAGTACCTGTAGAAAGCGCTCGTTTTCAAGCGCTGTTTTCATTGCTTTGTCCAATGCTTTTTCGGATTGCTGGACGAGACCTTTTTTAAAAAGTAATTGTGCATTTCGAATAATGACAGGGAAGGGATCCTCGGATTTGTTTTCGTGATATTGACGTAAACTATTGAGAATCAGTTTGTAAAGGTAGTTTTTGGTCACATGGATTTGTTTGATAAAAACCTGCCCGGCAAATTTTTTCCTGAGTTTGGTTTCATCGTATTCCACCTGTTTGTCAATAGCATCAAAAAGCTGGGTATAGGTGTTCTTTTCTCCGATCACATGTCGTGCAGCGAAGAGCTTGAAATACCGCTTTTCCTGCTTAGTGAGGGACTTGACGAGTTGAAATAATTCTAAGGACACTGTTTTCATGATCTAAATATAAGGAAAAACAAAGGATAATTATTGTTGGACTCCTACGTTTTATGATTTTTTAGGTTTAAAATTCTCTGAATAAATAGTACTTTAATACTGTTAATGAGACGTTAATGAAATAGTTTAACTTTAAAAATGGAATGGGAAGACGATTGATCAAAATATTAACGGTACTTTTTTTATGTTCATTTCAGCAATTAGCGCTGATGGCACAGGTAGAAGTGGGCACTTTTAGTACGGCTTGTACTTTTGAAATCAATTATACCCTCCATCATCCTACCTGCCCTCAGGCGCCAGACGGTTCTATCGATATAGCGATAGTCAATGCAACAGGGGCTACCGAAATATACTGGATCAGCGGCACGAGTGATAGTACTACCTTTGTCAATATGTTGAGCGCAGGGATTTATAAAGCGCAGGTGATTGACAGTTCTCAATGTGTTGACACGCTTACCTTTGTGCTCAATGATCCTTCCCCGATAACATTAGATTTTGCAAGCGATAAAAGCTGCCCTGGATTAAACAACGGCACCATCACGCTACTACAAAACGCTGATGCGATCGCTTCCTCTTCGATTGATGGAGGGATGAGCCAGGCGGTAGCTTTCTTTACTGATCTCGAACCCGGTATACATTCGGTTGGTATTATTGACACATCGGGCTGTTCTTATCAGGAAGATGTTGAAGTAATCGAGGATGAAACACCCCTGTTTACTTTTGCACAGGAAACACCATCTTGTGCTAATACTAATGATGCTTCTTTAATTGTCATTATAGAAACGGTAAGCAATACGGAAAGTTATGAGTATTCTCTGGATGGCAATAATTTTATCGCAGATTCCTTATTTGAAAACCTGAACGGCGGCGTACACAATGTTTTTGTTAGAAGTGAAAGTTTTTGTGTCTTTACAGAATCTTTAGCCATAGCAGGTCCTGAATATCCTGAGATTGATTTTGAAACAACAGATGCGACTTGTCCGGGAGCAGAAGATGCTTCTTTTATCGTGATCATAGAAACGGTCAGTAATTCGGAGGATTTCGATTATTCTATTGACGGGATAAATTATCAACCTGATTCTATATTTGCAAACCTTGAATCCGACTCTTATCCAGTTTTTATAAAAGACATCTCAAATTGTATCTTTGAAGAAGCTGTTTATGTTGAAGAACCGGAAACCCCCACAATCGATTTTGAGATCGATGAAGTCACGTGTCCCGGAGGAGCAGATGCGTCCTTTATTGTGATCATCGAAACGGTGAGCATGTCCGAAGAATACGAGTATTCCATTGACGGAAATATATACCAGCCAGATTCCATATTTACAAATCTGGAAGCCGGTGTCTATGAAGTATATGCCAAGGATACAGTAGGATGTATCTTTAGCGAGTTGACAGAGGTGGTAGAACCAGAGACCCCGGAGATTGATTTTGAAACAACCGATGTGACCTGTCCGGGAGCTGATGACGCCTCGTTTATTGTGATCATCGAAACGGTGAGCATGTCCGAAGAGTACGAGTATTCCATTGACGGGAATGTCTATCAGGCAGATTCCATATTTACAAACCTGGAAGCAGGTGTCTATGAAGTATATGCCAAGGATACGACAGGATGTATCTTTAGCCAGTTGACGGAGGTAGTAGAACCAGAGATCCCTGAGATTGATTTTGAAACAACCGATGTGACCTGTCCGGGAGCTGATGACGCCTCGTTTATTGTGATCATCGAAACGGTGAGCATGTCTGAAGAATACGAGTATTCTATTGGTGGGAATGTATATCAGGCAGATTCCATATTTACAAATCTGGAAGCCGGTGTCTATGAAGTATATGCCAAGGATACAATAGGATGTATTTTTACCGAATTGATGGAGGTAGGAGAACCGGAAACCCCTGAGATTGATTTTGAAACAACCGATGTGACCTGCCCGGGAGCTGATGACGCCTCGTTTATTGTGATCATCGAAACGGTGAGCATGTCCGAAGAATACGAGTATTCCATTGACGGGAATGTCTACCAGGCCGATTCCATATTTACAAATCTGGAAGCAGGTGTCTATGAAGTATATGCCAAGGATACAGTAGGATGTATCTTTAGCCAGTTGATGGAGGTGGAAGAACCAGAGACCCCTGAGATTGATTTTGAAATAACCGATGTGACCTGTTCGGGGGGTGATGATGCTTCCTTTATTGTGATTATCGAAACGGTGAGTATGTCTGAAGAATACGAGTATTCTATTGGCGGGAATGTATATCAGGCAGATTCCACTTTTACAAATCTTGAAGCAGGAGTGTATGAAGTATATGCCAAAGATACGTCAGGTTGCATCTTTACCCAGTTGATGACGGTGGATGAGCCGGAAATGCCGGAGCTTGATTTTGAGATCGAGGACGTGAGCTGTAATGGAGGAACGGATGCTTCGCTCATAGTGATCATAGAAACAGTCAGTAATCCGGAGGTTTTTCTTTACTCGCTGGATGGTGATAATTACCAACCAGACTCTACTTTCATCGGTTTATCTGCCGGTGTCTATACGGTTTATATTCAAAATGCAAATAATTGTGAATATTCGACAATAGTAGCCGTTTCAGAACCTGATGAAACAACGCTGGCCTTGAGCGAGACCGATATTAGCTGCCCGGGAGAAAATGACGGAACCATCACAGCACTGGCAGCAGGACCGGATAGTCTTTATGAATATTCACTTGACGGGATCGCTTTTCAAAATTCCAATATTTTTGAAAATCTTGCACCGGGGACTTATCAAGTGACGGTAAAAAATGCCAACAATTGTATAGTGTCCAAAAACACTTTTATCTCCGAACCAGCCCTGCCGACTTATGATCTTGTACTCCAGGACATCTCCTGCAACGGAAGTGCTGATGGAAGTATTACCATTAACCTAAACTCCGGGATTGAGCCATTCGAGTATGCGCTTGATGGTGGTACTTATCAAAGTTCCAATGTTTTTGGAAATCTTGTGGCAGGAAATTATACCCTTTCCCTGATGGATTCTAGTGGCTGTATTTTTTCTGCTATGATTGACCTTGGAGAGCCTCCGCCGATGAATGGTATGAGCAATTCTCAAAATGAAACCTGCGATTATGCCAACGGCTGGATTGCCGTTGAGGTGGAAGGCGGTACCTTTCCCTATGATTTTCATTGGCATAACCAAGAGACAACACCTTCTATCTCCAATCTGTCAGCGGGAGTTTACCGCGTCTCCATCACTGATGGAAACTTCTGTTTATTGACGGATAGTATCGTGATAGAAAACGAACCTTCTCCGGAAATTGAGGTGCAATTACATAATCTCGACTGCTTCGCAGGCGAAGATGGCTCGGTCAGCCTGGATATTGAAAGCCTGGGCGCTCCTTTCCACTATCTCTGGTCGAATGGGGAGCAAGGTGATCAAATCAATGATCTACCTGCCGGAGAATATAGCGTCACGGTCAGCGACCGAAACAATTGCTTGTCTTCTGCACATTTCGAGCTGGAACAACCGGAGGAATTACAAATCAGCGGTGATGCGCTTATTGCAACATACAACGGAGATATTGACCTAAGGGTTGATGGAGGACAGGCTCCCTATAGCTATGAATGGTCCAACGGTCAAACGGGGGAAGATATAGTGAATATGCCATTTGGGTATTATGTTGTAACCGTTACCGATGCCAATGGCTGTGAAGGCACCATGGATTTTAGCGTCCTTGATCCCAATCTTTCGATTGACGGAGCGATCAATGTTTACCCGACCATTACCTTTGATGAAGTGAATGTTGATATTCAGCTTCCGTCCGCTAAAAAAGTAAGTATTTTTATCGTGGATGAACTCGGTCGCTATGTGCAGACTGTTGACCGCACACTAATCGAAGAGCAGGTGTTTACTTTTAATTTGGATAAATTGGCGCCGGCGGTTTACTTTTTACGGATTGAAGTCGGAGCGGATGTTGTGATGAGGAAGGTGGTGAAAGTGGTGGATTGAAGATTGTGGATTCAGAATTGAGGAATTTTGGAGTATTCAGAAACCTCAAATGATTAGTGACTAATAATGACCAGGGGTAAGTGTATTAAAAGATTTTAGTGTTTTATTTTAAAAAACTCTTCATAATTAAGTGAAAACCCGATCTCCTTATATGGAAGATCGGGTTTTTTTAATTATTTTTAGTCAAGAACCACTATATTCTCAAAGTCAGAATTTGCAAATTCTTCCATGACAAATAGCGTACCTTTCAGATTTAAATTCTCCTTAATAATACCTTCCGCATGACCATGTATAATTACTTTAGCAGAAGCTTCAACAGTAAGTTGCCCATTGGATCCTATGCTGATGGAATTCAATTCGACCGTCCCTTCTTTGATGACAGGGTCTGAAAAGGTAGAGGTAGATACATCGGGAATCATGACGTCAGAAAATTCATTGGGTACTTTATTATTACTCCAGTTTTTGGCTTCATTCCAGTTAGTTTCTTTACCGGGTGTACCCCCTTTCCAGGTTACAGATTGCTGCGCAAATGTGAAGGTTGTGGTGAGGGTAAGGATAGTGATTAATAAGATTTTCATGGTAAATAATTTTTATGGTTTAACGTATATGGCTACAAAACAGGGGCATATTGAGTGGGGATGCAATTGAAAATGGAAACAAACTAGTCCTCAACTTATGTCATTTGACAAATATTGATCCACAAAGATTAAGCGCTGATTCTTACACGAATTGAAAGTCTCCCGGAGGATTTACAGGCGTAGGATAGAAACCATCCTCACGACCGCTGCTGATGCTATTGGCCAGGATCTCATCACGGAAGAAAAGATGCAAACGGTGGCGCATTGCTCAGGATGATCTGTCGCTCCTATAGAGCTTTTATTTCTATTTCATAATATAATCCAGGATCTGGCGACCTTGGCAATAGGCTATCGTCCCGCTGGGACTTTGAGGAATGCAAACGAAAACCCGATCTACCTATTGGAAAACCGGGTTTACAAAATATAAAATGTTGAATTTATTTATTTGTTTCGATTCGGAGTTCAATTGTATATTCTAAAAGTAAAGCTCATTTTTGAAGTAAAGAGATTGATTAGTTGTCACCGAGGATTACCATATTTTCGAGGTCAGTATTTACAAACTCTTCCATGACCATTAAAGTACCTTCAAGGTTTATATTCTCTTTGATGATTCCTTCTGTATAGCCATATACGATCACCTTAGCAGTAGATTCAACAGTAAGCTGCCCATTGGATGCTATTCGGATAGAGTTCAATTCGATGGTTCCTTCCTTGATGACAGGAGCGGAAAAAGTCGAAGTAGACACATCATTAATAATCACGTCTGAAAATTCATTAGGGACTTTATTATTACTCCAGTTTCTTGCTACGTTCCAGCTGGTCTCATTCCCTAGTGTACCCCCTTTCCAGGTTACAGATTGCTGAGCAAATGTGATTGTTGTGATAAGACTAAGAATTGCAATTAATAAAGTTTTCATGATAAATAATTTAAATGACTTAATGATTATGACCACAAGATAGGGGCACAATGAGTGAGAATGCAAGCGATACTTATCAAGCGGTAAGGTCATTTATCAACCTTTTGATCAGCAGACTTCAGGAATCGGGATTTACAGATCCAAATATGATAAAGAAATCCTCATAAGTTTTGACGATTAAAAATAGACGATAACTGCTAAAAATATTAGAGCAGGTGTAAAAATTATTATTCTTATATTAGCGGTCTGTTAAATAGATATGTAATTGATTTTGATAAATAATATCGTTAGGAGATATGGAAGCCGCCAGTATAAGAAGTTTAATCATCGATGATGATCCCTTTATCCGGGACTTGCTTCAGGATAAGCTAAGTCAGTATTTACCGGAAGTGGAAGTACTGACTACCGCAAGTAGTGGTACGGAAGGTTTGCAGAAAATAGCAGGCTATAAACCTGATCTGATTTTTCTGGATGTAGAAATGGGAGACATGACCGGATTTGAAATGCTGGCTCAGTTGGAGGATATTGATTTTTAAACCATATTCATTACTTCTTATAGTCACTATGCGATCAAAGCGATTCGCTTCAATGCATTGGATTATTTGGTAAAACCTATCGACTTGGGAGAATTAAGAAAAGCGATAGATAGGTATAAGGTTAAAGCTAAAAAGGCACCGCAAAGTGAAAACCTTCAACTGGCTTTACAGAATATGGCTACGAAAGACGTGTCTGATCATCAATTGATTTTACAAACGCAGGAAGGAGAAATGCGATTGGTAGTAAAAGATATCATTCGGGTCGAAGGTGAAAGAAATTACAGCTATATCTATTTGAAAAATAGTAAAAAGAAACTGATCACCAAGACATTAGCTGACCTGGAAGAACTACTGGATGATAAGGGTTTCTTCAGGTGCCATCGATCGTATATCATTAATGCGGATCATATCGCAGGTACTCCTAAAAGTTTTTCCCTTACACTTTCTGATGGGATGGAGCTACCTGTTTCGCGGAGAAAAAAGGAGGCGTTTGGGCTTTGGTTTGAAAAGTATCAGGCAGATAAATTAACGAAGAATGAATAGTTTTTAATTCTAAAATTCCAAAATCACTTTCACCAGTGCTTCTTCCGACGGTTCTTCAGCGACCGTATAATCTACGATCCCCAAACTGGCCAAAGTCCTTTCCGTGGTCCTCCCAATAGCAAAAACTTTTTGATTATTTAAAAGTATGCGGTTTTTAAAATAAGCTTCGGCATTCATCGGACTGGTAAATACGAGCGCATCACAGTCGGGGATAGTGATCCGTTGCTTAGGTTCGTTTTTGTATACACTGAGATTCTCAGCAACAATTTTATTTCCTAATAAGTCCTGAATCGTCTGTCGGGAATGTTCTGCCTGCGGAAAGAGTACCGTTTGGGTTTTGGCCAATTTCAAAAAATCGTTGGCAGTGGCTAAAGTATCTGCGGTACCGATGAAGTCAATGCGTTTTGTTTGGCTTTGTAATAATTCCGCAGTGCCTTTGCCGATAGCGGCCCAGCGGGTATTTTTTGGGATGGGCTTATTCAACCTTTTCAATCCTTCAAAAAAATACTTTACCCCATTTTTACTATAAAAAAAAAGCCAGTCCGAATGAGGAACACTATCAAAAGCTACCGCTGAAAATTGTAGCAGAGACTGTCCATGCACGGTGAAACCTGCGGCTTCCAGTTGTGTGCGGAAGATGCTGGTGTCGCTTAGGTCTCTGGTGATGAAGATAGTTTTCATGTTTTGAGCTTAGTAAATGGTACTACAAGGTTCTTATATTTTAAACGGGTGATTTGAAATTTATACTGAAATATAAAAAGTCCTTGTGGTACCATTAAAACAAGAGCTTAACCCTATTGTAATATATCATATTGAGTACCTGACGGCACTCAGCCCTCGTTTACTTATCTGGGCTAACCGAGATAAAGTCCCAATGGAACTAAAAAGTGCCTTTAGGTACTTCATTTTGGTAAACCAAGACTAATCGTTGTGATAGAGTGCCGTCAGGTACTCTATATGCGCCACATTCTTGTGATACTCTTATAGCTAACCTGGACTTTAGCATTTTTCTGTTTTTCTTGACACTTTTTTCATTGAAAAAAAAGTGTCCAAAAATTCTAGGCCAATCAAAGGCTCTACACGCAGGCCGTCACCCGCGCCCATATGATTGGCCATTCCCAACCCGCCCCTTACGACGTGTCGCTCAAACGCGAGCGCAATACCCAGCACTCTTGGGTCGGGGTTGTTTATTTACTTCACGAATAGAATAATAGCTATTCAAAAAGTTCAACGAACTCGTAGGACCACTTCACTCCTTAACTTTACTTAACTCCTTAACCACCTGCTCCGCCAATTCAAACTTCGTACTCGAAGACAGCCTTACTCTTTTTACTTCTCCGTCCCAGCTTTCTGCTTTGGCGGCCCAGACATGGAAGTTTCCAGTCGCATCTTTTTCACAATAAACGCCTAATGGCAA
>JBLHJZ010000048.1:0-13576 GCA_047619515.1 Saprospiraceae bacterium
CTTTCTGGATCTGTTCTGCGGTCGTTGCCAATCTCAAAGCTTCTGCCTCTTTTACCTGGCGTTCTGCATTGGATTTGGCGATTTTAATTTTGGCCTCATTTGCGCCATTGATAGATTTGGCATCTGCATCTGCCTCTCCAATTTGGGCATCTGCGTCTGCTGAGGATACCTGGATTCTCTTATCTCTATTGGCGTTGGCCTCTCCGATAGATCCATCCCTGTTTTTTTCAGCGACACTCATTTTTGCATCGTTGATGGCTTTGGCAGCAGCTTCTTTTCCTAATGCTTCGATATATCCGGACTCATCCTGGATATCTGTCACGTTTACGTTGATCAAAGAAAGGCCAATTTTACTAAGCTCGGCGCCAACATTTTTGGCTACATTGGTTAGGAATTTATCCCGATCCGAATTGATCTCCTCAATATCCATGGTAGCTACGACCAATCGTAACTGTCCAAAGATGATATCTTTTGCAATATCACGGATTTGATCTTGGTTTTTACCAAGTAAACGTTCGGCTGCATTTAGCATCGTTCCTTCCTGATTGGATATACCTACTGTAAAACGAGAAGGGACATTTACCCGGATATTTTGTTTTGAAAGAGCACCTCTCAAATCGACATCAATAGATATTGGCGTCAAATCGAGGTATTGATAGTCCTGTATGACTGGCCAGACAAATGCAGCACCACCTGCCAGACATCTTGCAGAGCCTCCGCCCGTTTTACCATAAATAACTAAAATCTTATCGGAGGGGCAGCGTCGATACCTGCTGATAGCCCAAAGAAAAGAGAGGATAATCAATCCCAGAAATCCAATTGCGATGATGATACCTATTTCCATAATGTATTTTTTTTGAGTTGGTTAAATATTTATTGCAGGTTCTACCAGAAGGATGTCATTGTTTAAAACTTCGATTACTTTGATTGCTGTACCGGTCGGGATAGTATCACCATCAGTGACTGCATCGAGTTCCTTTATTGCGCCATTTATTTTTACGAGTATTTTACCTGGTCCATTCTTATTAGCAGGGATGGGAATGTAGACTTCTCCGTTTTTATAAACCGCTTTTTTTAGATCAATGGTGCCGGATTCTCCCATTTTATAAAATAGGTACATCGTATAGGCGACAATCAACATGGCAGCCGTACCAGAGGCAAAAGATAAAGAGATGGCCAGCCAGGAAGCTCCACCGGCATTCAATACTAAAACGCCAGTCCAACCAAAGAAGGTGAAAAATGCGATGATACTTCTTACAGATAATACAGAGAAACCCGGATCGAAATCGGAACTCACTTCCATATCTCCTCCAATATCAAGGTCTGCGTCACTATCGAAATCCAGACCAATAAGACTTAAGACAAATTGTATAAGGAAAAGTACACTAAAGATCAGGGCGATGGCCCAGAATATCTTCTCCGCATTATTAAGCGGTTCCCACCATTCTTCCATGAATAATAATACCATGATTTGATTAGTTGATACTTTTCAGTGTGAAAAATAATATTGTTATTCTTTACACTATTAATTATTATCTCTGAAATTACCGGAAATAATATTTTCCTATACCTAAAAATGCAATAAAAAATTAAAATGCTCACATTCATTCGACTAATGGTAATGTTATCTCGGCAAATGATAAACAATGTTGAAATATAAGAGCGTTTTAAGGGCATGAAGTGGTTTATTCCTAATAATTCATTCCTATTCCTTAATTAAAGATGGATTTCTTATTAACTTTGCAGACATTATTGCTTGATGAGTAAAATATTATTTCTGCTAGCAAATCACTTCAAAATATTTTTCAAATTGGATGTTAAATTATTTTCCGGGATTAGTTCAGAATACCTCGCCACAAAGATTGCGGATCACTATGGATTTCCATTAGGTGACAAGACGCTGCTTAGGTTTAGCGATGGTGAAATGCAGCCAATTATTAATGAGTCGGTTCGTGGATCCTATATCTTTTTTATACAATCCACCTTCGCACCTGCGGAAAATTTATTAGAGTTACTACTTTTAATTGACTCGGCCAAGCGAGCCTCCGCAGGGTATATCACTGCCGTAATTCCATATTTTGGTTATGCCCGGCAGGATCGGAAGGATAAACCACGGGTACCTATCTCCGCAAAATTATTAGCCAATCTGATAGTAGCTGCAGGAGCTAATCGCATCATGACAATGGATTTTCATGCTGATCAGATTCAGGGGTTTTTTGATATTCCCGTTGATCACCTGAAGAGCGAGGCGATTTATATCCCCTATTTCCAAGAGCAGGACCTTTCCAATGTCACTTTCGCTTCCCCTGATGTAGGAGGAGTCAAACGTGCCAGAACTTATGCGAAATATTTTGAAAGACAACTGGTGATCTGCGATAAGTACCGAAAGAGAGCCAATGAAATAGCTGGAATGACAGTGATCGGCGATGTAGCCGGCGCAGATGTTATTCTGGTGGATGATATCGTAGATACGGCAGGTACTTTATGCCGGGCGGCAGATATCATTATGGAAAAAGGGGCAAAAAGTGTACGGGCAATTTGTACGCACCCCGTGCTTTCAGGGAATGCGTATGAGAATATTGAGAAATCAAAGATTCAGGAAATTATCGTATGTGATACTTTGCCTTTAAAAGGGAAATCAAAAAAGATTAAAGTCCTTTCAACGGCTAAATTATTTGCCAGGGCGATTAGGAATACACACGAACATCGGTCTATTTCTGCGCTATTTGTTGATGGGTGAATGCCAGTGGAGTGAGGCACGAGGGATTATCGCCGAAACATTATAATAATCTTGTTCTTTTTTGCCAGCATAGGTGGAATTTGTATATAAAATGACTATCTTTGCGTGCGTTTTCACAAAATGCCGTAAAAATTTATTAAAAATTAAGAATCCAGCATAAAGCTTTTTGTTATGAAATCAATTGCAATTACAGGAAATACGAGAACTGACTTAGGAAAGAAAGCCACAAAAGCAGTTCGTTCTGAAGGAAATGTTCCGTGTGTTATCTACGGAGGTGAAAATGTTGTACACTTCACTGCAGGTTCCAAAGGGTTTAAACACCTTGTGTACACCCCTGATTTTAAAACCGCTCAGGTGAGTGTCGATGGAAATAATTACAATTGTATTGTTAAGGCAATTCAGTTTCATCCTGTAACTGATGAAATCCTACATATGGATTTTCTTGAACTGGTCAATGGTGCTAAGATGAGAGTTGAAATTCCTATTCGATTCCAAGGTGTTGCTCCCGGAACAAGAGCAGGGGGTAAGATTACCCAAAAACTAAGAAGGGTGAAAGTCAAAACAACGCCTGAGTTCTTAAAGGATGAACTTTTTGTAGATGTTTCAAGTCTTCAACTTGGACAATCTGTTAAAGTGCGTGATATCATTTTAGGAGAGGGCATGGAACTAGAGACTTCTTCTGGAATTCCTGTTGCATCCGTAGAAGTACCACGTGCATTACGTAGTGCGCAGGCTGATGGAGAAGAAGAAGGCACTACTGAAGCTACCGAAGAATAGAATAAAAATTATTCTTATATTTAAAGGGACATAAGCCAATATATAGCTTATGTCCCTTTTTGTTATTTTAATACCTATCATCATGAGTAGTTTACGGGTCTCTTTAATTCAGTCTTCTTTATACTGGGAAGATATTGCAAAAAACCTCGCTGAGTTATCCACCAAAATTACAGGTCTTAGCGGTAAAACGGATTTAATTATCCTTCCGGAAATGTTTACTACTGGCTTCAGTATGAATGCCGAAGTACTGGCAGAAGAGATGGACGGTTCGACTATGAAATGGCTAAGGGAGAAGGCTGGGGAATTAAACGGTGCAATTACCGGGAGTTTTATTGCTAAAGAGAAGGGGAATTTTTATAACCGGCTGGTTTTTATGCAACCTGATGGCCAGTATTTTACTTATGACAAAAGACATCTTTTTAGCCTTGCCAACGAACAGCATACTTATCAACAGGGACAAGAACGCCTGATCGTAGAATGGAAAGGCTGGAGGATTTGTCCCTTGATTTGTTACGATCTACGGTTTCCGGTTTGGAGTAGAAATACGGAACAATACGATCTATTGATCTATATGGCTAACTGGCCGGAGACTCGTTCTCTTCATTGGACCTCTTTACTTAGCGCCAGAGCTATCGAAAACCAGACTTATACCATTGGTGTGAATAGAGTAGGAGAGGATCAAAAAGGCTTTGTTTATTCCGGGGATTCGACTTTAGTTGATTATAATGGATCGACAATATATCGTATCACAAAAGCAGAAGATGTATTTACAACAGTGCTATCAAAAGAAGAACAGGCCAATTACCGCTCTAAGCTTAATTTTTTATCGGATCAGGATTCCTTTGAGATTTTATAATATAATCTTTCCGTATTTCGTTTTTTCTATCGCTTTCTGAACCTTAAAAAACTATTTTACAGTATAAAAAAAGCGGTTCAGAAGGACTGAACCGCCATACTCATTGAGAATATTTTTTAAAAATAACCCTATTAACTAACCTATTGACAACGAGTTTTTCTTTTTCTTAAAGACTGTTACATGATAAAGAACGATTTAAAACTAAATATGTTGTTTGCAGTTTTGGCAATTTTTGTCACTTCCTGTTCCGTCAACAACCGAAGTGTCCAGCAGAAAAGCCCAGACGTTAATAATACCAGTTATTTAAGAAACCAAATAGAAGATTATGCAAAAAAACAGATAGGGGTGAAGTATAAATACGCTGGTAAGAACCCAAGAGGCTTTGATTGTTCCGGTTTTACCAGTTATGTCTTTCAGGAATTTGATGTCGCCCTTTCTGCAAGTTCAAAACTACAAGCAAAACAAGGGAAAAGTGTAAATTTGAAATGGGTCAAAAAAGGGGATCTGCTATTCTTTGGCACAAGCGGAAAGATTTCTCACGTGGCCCTAGTGGTAGATAATAAAGATGCAGGTATTTATGTGATTCACAGTACTTCCTCAAGAGGGGTTATAGTAGAAAACGTTTCAAAATCTACCTACTGGAAAAAAAGGATAATGTTTGCAAGAAATGTTATTGGGAATTAGAAATTAGAAATGAGGAATTACTAGCGATTCCTCATTCCCAACTTCTTATTCCTAATTATTTAAAATAAGCGGTAATCCTCCATTTTGACCACCCACAATGACAACTTTCGAATTAGGAGATTTAGCCAACTCCAGCGTCGCTTCAATACCTTTGTCCTGAAGGATTTTATCAGTAAGACTCGCATTAAGAATCCTGTTCGCATCAGCTTTTGCCTGTGCTTCTATGACCTTACGCTGAGATTCTTTACGTTCTCTTTCCAGACGGAACTCATACTCGAGAGAAGATTGTTCTTCTTTGAGTTTACGTTCGATCGCTGCTTTTAAGGTTTCCGGGAGTTCTACTTCTCTGATTAGAATAGCGTCCAGAATAAGGTGTTTTAAAGTTATATTTTCAGAAGTTCGTTGATAAATTTCATCCTGAATAGCTTCTCTTTTACTGGAGTAGAGTTCTTCTGGTAGATATTTTCCAATAACTTCCCTGGTCGCAGAACGAATCTCTGGTATGATGATTCTGTTTAGGTAATTAGCTCCGATCTCATTATGCAAATAGCCGATTTCCTCCGGTACAGGGCTATAACGGTAAGAAAGCTCCACAATAATTTGAAGTCCATTCTTTGAAAGCACTGTCATCTTTTCCAGTCCTTCGTTAGTCCTGACATCATAGATAAACATTTCGTTCCAGGGAGCAATTACCTGGAAGCCCTGACCATAGGGGTGTTCTTTGTCCAGTCCGCCACCGAACCTTTTGAATAATACACCTTTGGCTCCCGGAGCAATGGTGAGGAATATGCTACTGGATAGTGCAAGGACAAGAATTAATCCTATCATTGCTATAATTCCGAATGTAAATAATTTGTTTTGTTTCATGATAATAAATTTTTATGCTTGATGTTTTCTCAAGATATAACAGATTAGTTTGAGCACGGTTTTAAAAATTCTATTAATAAGTCAATTAATCGGACAAAGATAGCGCTAAATGATGCTAATTAATAAACAACCGGTATTTATCTCACCTCCAATAGACAAGTACGGTCAAAACCAGCATTGAAAATAAAGTTAATATTAATAATAGCGGCATGATAAAACGTAGCCATTTGTCATAAGTCACATTCACCATAGTAAGCGAAGCCAGGATCAAACCAGTCGGCGTGATAAAAGCCATCAATCCCATTCCATACTGATAGGCATTGACTACCATTTCTCTACCTATACCGACTACATCGGCCAGCGGTGCCATGATAGGCATGGATAATACAGCCATCCCGGAAGAAGAGGGAATAAAGAACGACAGGCCACCATAAAGGAAAAGCATGACATTGATGAATATACCTTTGGGCATACCTTCTACACTCATAGAGGCATTGTATAATAACGTATCACTGATCAATCCGTCATCCATCAAAACAGTGATACCGCGAGCAAGTCCGATGATCAAGGCTACACTCAATAAATCATTGGCGCCTTTTACAAAAGCATCTACAAAGGTTTTTTCATTGATCCAGGCGATTAGACCAATAATGACTGATCCCACAAAAAAGACTGCAGTCATTTCCAAAAACCACCAATCCAATTTTGATACCCCAAAAATCATCACGGCAAAAGACATTACAAAAACGCCTAAGATTAAGAGGATTCTCCAATTGAAGGAATGTTCCTGATTTATTTTTTTGCTCAAAAACATTTTTTCTATCTCTTCTTTTTGCGCATAAATTATAGAACGACTTGGATCTTTTCTTACGCGCTCCGCATAACGAATGATGTACCAAAGGCAAATAATCAGACCTGCAACTAGCATAAATATTCGACCATTGATACCGGTAGTCCAGTTGATACCTGCGGAGTCAGAAGCAATTATAGCGCTAAAAGGATTTACGGTAGAAGCCATTGTACCCATTGCAGATCCAATGTATATAGCAGCTAAGGCAACCATTGCATCATAACCTGCTGCGAGGAATACTGGAACAAGGATCGGATAAAAAGCAATAGTCTCCTCTGCCAGTCCAAAAGTAGTTCCACCTATTCCAATGAGGATGGTGATCAGTACAATAAGCAATGCTTCCCTGCCTTTTAAGCGCTTGGCCAGCCAGCCCACCCCTGCATCAAAAGCGCCGGTATGATGAACCACTCCTATGAAACCACCTATAATCAATACAAAAAGAATCACATCAATAGCTTCCATGATTCCTTTTAAAGGGGATTGCAAAAAAGCGATGAATCCTTGTGGTTTAGCTGGCAAAGAATGGTAGGTGCCGGGGATACCTACCGGCTTCCAAATGTCTCCATTTGTAAATTTTTCTAAAGGGATTTTAACACCCAACTGGTCAAGGCTCTGCTGAGTAGCAGGAAACACTTTATCCTCGCCTTCTCCTTTTTGAATAAATTGCGCCTTGTCTTTGTCATAAGCAAGGCGGTCAAATTGACCGGAGGGCACTAGCCAGGTCATGATAGCTACCAGTGCAGCGATGATGAGTAAGACAGAGTGAGCGGTGGGAAAGCGGAATTTTTTCATAGGGTCTGTTTAGCGTTTGGAATAAAGATAATAATTTATCGGTGATTGAAATACCAATTTACATATAGAAGTGTAAACTATGCTACTTGTTTTTCGTTGGATATATAATACTTTTGTGGCTACTCAGTTAATCCGATATGCGATTCAAATTCATTTTAATACTTTTTATTTTACCTGCCCTTATTTTTGCCCAGCAAAAAGAGCAACTTTCATTTTTCCAACCGGCTGACACCTTGAATAATTGGCGATTTTGGGGAAGTGCAGCCACAGGAGCTACGATTTATACGGGAGCTATGATCGGGCTGAATGAGGTATGGTATGCAGAATATGAACGATCGAAGTTTCATTTTTTTAATGATCTTGGCGAATGGGAGGATATAGATAAAATGGGGCATTGGGTCACTGCTTATGCGGAAGCCAACTGGGTGTATAAAGGGGCGAGATGGACGGGGCTTGAAGAACGAAAAGCGCTATGGTTGGGTGTTGCGATGGGTTCTTTGTTTCAGATTTCTGTCGAAACGCTGGATGGTTTCTCTAAGGAGTGGGGATTTTCCGTACCGGATGTTGCTTTTAATACGATAGGGGTGTCGTTTTTTGCGGCTCAGCAGCTTATTTGGAAAGAACAGCGAATTTTACTAAAAGTGTCCTCTTACCATAAACCTTATCCGGAGGTTTCTATTACCTCAGTCGAAGGATCCCACACCACTTTACTGACCAACAGAACGGCTGATCTATACGGCGGTCCTTATTCCGCCCGGTTTTTCAAAGATTATAATGCCATGACCCTCTGGGCTTCTGTAAATGTGCGCTCTTTTATGAAAAATAAAAATTCCAAAATACCGGAATGGCTGAATGTGGCGGTTGGCTATGGAGCGGAGAATTTGTTCGGTGGTTTTCGGAATGAATGGTTGGAGGAGGACATTATGTATGTACTCAATGAGGAAGACTTTCCGAGGTATCGCCAGATATACCTCTCTCTTGATATTGATCTCACCCGTATAAAAACGAAAAGCCATTTTCTGAAAACAATTTTTAATATTGTAAATGTGATCAAGATACCAGCGCCGGCTTTAGAGATAAATACTTTGGGGAAGCTTAGATTTCACCCTATTTATTTTTAATAATAATTCCTCTATACTTTTTTTTCAGCCATCTAATTTTCTTAGGACCATACCACAGCCACAGCCCGGTTGTGATTAGCATCAATAGACCGATCCCCAGCACATTCATAGCGATCAGTTTAAAAAGCTCACTGATGATGGAGCCGTCATGGACTGCTTCGATCCAATCACTATGACGCCTGGCAATGGACTTTACTTCTCCGGTGGTACCGTCTATCTGTACTTCCCAATACCCTTTATCAAAAAGAACTTTGGCGATCCCTTTGGATGGGCGAATATCAAGGCGGTCTATAGGATTCTGACGTTGCTCAGGATGAGCCGTATACAGCGCACGCCGGGCAATAGCGTCAATCTCATCGATAGAAAGCCAGTTGTTTAGATCTGTGTTTATGCCTTTGGTAGTTGGTGGCTGGATGATGGCGACTTCTTTTTTTAATGAAAGCAATATTCCGGTCAGTGCACTGATCACTAAGAGAAGTGCCAGAGACGTTCCCAAAAACTTATGCCACTTTCTGAACTTCCGCAGGTTGAGTATATACGTTCTAAATGCCAAATTTTGCGCTTTAATTTTTTTGATTGGGGGATTAGTTAATTAGTGAATCAGGCGTGAATTATTTAAGACTGGACCAGTCCACCAACCAATCCACTAAACCGCAGGCAAAATCTTCCCGCTGACCTCCCCGAATCCAATACGGACACCATCTTTTTCGCACCACCCTTTCATCGTCACTGTGTCACCATCCTGGATAAATTTTCGCTCAGAGCCATCCGGCATTTTAATCGCATGCTTGCCTCCCATGGAGATTTCGAGCATAGAACCGTATGAATTTTTATTCTTACCGCTGATCGTACCGGAAGCCATAAAATCTCCGACGTTGATATTACAACCATTGATGGTGTGGTGGGCGAGTTGCTGGCTCATGTTCCAATACATATATTTAAAATTGGAAAGGCTAACCCGTTTTCCTTCCGAACCTTCAGGTTGGATCAGTACTTCGAGATGTACATCATAATTTTTTTCTCCTTCATATTCCAGATAGGGAAGGACTTTCGGGCTTTGGCGGGGACCTTTTACCCGAAAAGGTTCAAGTGCTTCCATCGTAACGATCCATGGAGAAACATGAGAAGCAAAGCTTTTACCTAAGAAAGGGCCAAGGGGGACATATTCCCATTTCTGGATATCACGGGCAGACCAATCGTTGAACAGGGTGAGCCCAAAAATATACGCTTCTGCATTTGCAGTAGGGACTGACTCTCCGAGGTTTGTAGGTCTTCCAATCACAAAGGCAGTTTCCAGCTCAAAGTCTAAAAGACGGCAAGGGCCAAAAACTGGTTTTTTCGCTCCGGCAGGCATCTGTTGACCTTTAGGGCGGTGGATTGGAGTGCCGGAAACCACGATGGAAGAAGCTCTTCCATGATAACCAACTGGTAAATGGCGCCAATTAGGTAGCAGGGCATTCTTTGGGTCGCGGAATAATTTTCCGAGATTAGTGGCATGCTCAATACTGGAATAGAAATCCGTATAGTCACCGATTTTTACAGGAAGTAACATCTCTACCTGATCCGCTTTGTAGGTAAAATCTTGTACTAATTCTCTGGAGTTCCATTTTTTTACCCTTGTGTTAAATAGCTCAGAGATGCGACCTCTTACCGCATTGGTTGTTTTTTTACCAAGTGCCATAAAGTCGTTGAGGTACTCATTTCGGAAGATAGTTTTTGAAATTCCAAAATCAGCGAAATAGCCAAGATCGTTTACTTTAGCCAGGTCTATGATATAGTCGCCTATCCTTGTACAGACTCCAGTTGCGCCGGCTTTATTTTTAAAAATACCAAAAGGAATATTCTGGATGGGAAAGTCACTGTCGACTGGTACTTCCAACCAGGACTTGATATTTGGGTTATTTGCTTTTATCATGTTAGTTTTTATTTGATTAGGCTACAAATCTAAGGAATTCAAAAATAAAAAAGGAGTCATGTTTGGTCGGCAATAGTCCTATTGTGTCATAAAGATGGCATTACTGAACAGGAATTTCCCTTGCTTCCAAAAACCACGATACATGGGATTGTCGACCAGATAGATGACTTTTCCGCTACCCATTTCCTGGACGCCGAAAACCACTGTTTCTTTCATTTTCTTTTTGACATTCGCTCCGGCGAAACCAAGTACGGTCAGTTCTTTAGGAATATAACCTACATTCCATCCTTCTTCCAGGTAAGCGTAATCTGCAGCGCTTGTCTTTAGTGAAAAATAATAATCCGGCAAACCAAAAGCCAGGGGATGTGTATTATCCATTTTTAGTTTAAATATTGCTCCTGGCATTTGGTCACTGATCGAATTTCGTTCCTGATCGCCAAAACTATCTAACCGATGGTTCATTTTTCGAGCATCTTTTTCTAATTTTGACATTTCCTTTTCACTGCTTTTTCTTTTAATATTAAAACCCTCTTTTTCGGCTAGAGAAGATATAGCCCTCCCAACGGCGATAAGTCTGCCGCCACTGGAGACCCATGATTTTAGTTTTTCTGTTTCACTGTTATTTAAACTATAACGCCCTTCCTGCATGATGATGACATTATAATTGTCAAGCTTAGCATTACTAAGTTTTGTTTCAGCAAGTACAGTGATCGGGTAGCCGAGATCTTGTTCCAAATAATGCCAGGTATGACCAAATGCATTTCCGGAAACCCGGTCGCCATGGAGAAGGGCGATTTTAGGCATAGTGAGTAATTGCATATTTGAAGAACCCAGATCATGCCCGGCCTCAGCTAATCCGGTCGTAGCAGCGACTAATGTTTTCTCATTTTGGTCGGCGATAGCCCGTACTATTTTATCAAAATCCTTATTCTTTCGATTGTCGGCACGAGTGATCACCAAGGTACCTGCAGGATAGGTAACACCGGAGAGGGTAAAGTTTTTGACAGCAGCCCGGACTTTTATATCCCGGCTTAATATATTACCGAGGAACCTGGCATCGGCCAAAGTATTCCAAGGTGCGAGGTAGGCATAGGGCTCGCCATAATTTTTTGAGGCTTTGAAGGTATCGAAAATATAAGCCCCGTCGGGGTTTATTCGCTCTGTGCTGGCATAGGCTTCGAGGCCAAAAGCATGGGGTGCCGACCAGGCAGTGATGTCATAAGTGAGGGAGTCAATGAGAAAAGGATCTGGTTCGAAAAGTACTTGAGCCAGGACGCCTTTTGCCTGATGAGCACTGATGAGGAGATCGTTTTCTTTTATCTCGTAATCTGTATTTCCGTTGGAGATATAACTATAAACCGTAGCACCTTTCTTCACCTTCCCCGCTTTTCCGTATTTGATTCTATGCTTGTCCAGAAATTTACAAAGCGATTGCAACTTAGCTTCATTATTGGTACCGGCGATGATAAAGGTTTTGTATTTCCCCTGTGGATTATTGATAGATTCCTTAAAATACTTTTCAAAATTATCCCTTAGTTTTTTAGCATTTTTAGCAGCTATTTCAACATTTGAAATACTGGTAGTCAGGTGATGATCAATCCGGTCTCGGATCGTCAGGGTGTCTCCGTTTTCTATGCTGATGGCCCGGCCTGCAGCTCCATTCCCTGCTTGTTCATGCGTCATTCCGATAGCTCCATTGAATATCGGGTAGGTATCTCCATAGCTTGGATAAAACAAATCAAAGACTTCTTTTGTAAAATAAAGCCATCCATTTTTATCAAAATAACCTGCATGGTTTTTTCCGATATCATGTTGAAATCCTCCTTGCCAGTCGGTGATATACTGATGGTAGGGCTGAGCTGCCGGAGCAAAATAGTAGGGAGAATTAGTACCTTGTTCGTGATAATCTACATGGATATGCGGCATCCACTGATGATAAATTTCCAATCGTTGTTGTGTTTCTATCTGCGTTTGCCAGGCCCAGTCCCTGTTCAGGTCAAAAAGATAATGATTCACTCGGCCTCCGGGCCAGGGTTCATGGTGTTCCCGGGATTCTGGATTGGCAGTAGGAGTAAGATTAGCGGCGTTCCAATTCCAGTGGGTATATCTGGAATATCCATCCGGATTGATAGACGGATCCATGATGACAACGGCATCTTCTAAGAATGTTTGTACTTTTTTATTATCAGGCCGGGTCAATTCATAGACTGTAGCGAGTGAACTTTCCGAACCTCCGGCCTCATTACCATGGACGCCATAGCTCAACCAAACAATCGCCACGGGCTTATAATCAGAAGGCTTACCTTCCATCAAACCTGTTCTTTTTAAGTTGTCGGTTCTTATGATTTCCAGGTTTTTTAGATTTTCGGGAGAAGAAATGACCGCCCAGATCAAAGGGCGTTTTTCATTCGTTTTTCCATATTCTCTAAGAATAACCTGAGCGCTATTCTCAGCGATATATTCAAAGTAATCTACTAATAAATGATGTGGGGTGAAGTGTTTTCCATAATCAGTAGGAAGAAACTCTTCGGGGGACTGTAATTTTTTTTGCCCTAAAAGCGTAGTGCTAAAAAGTAGTACAGTAAAAGCTAGTGAAATAATGATTCTCATCTGATCAGCATTTTTTATTTTTTAAACAATACATGGCACTAGATAATGACCGATTTAAAAGTAGCCGGTAAATCAAACCTCAATGAATTAGAGCGTTTATTCGAGCTGAGCAGATACTACAATAGCTTATTTTTTTCGATTCCACTAAGGACAAATTTTGTCACGGAAAGCACAGATTTTTACGGATTTAAAGGAACTCTAAATCCGTAATCCGTGAAAATTCGAGTAATCTGTGGCCTTATTTTTATCCATACTTTTATCTGGACAGTTTAGTATTATTTAAAAAACGGCTTCAGCAATACGTTTGATAGTCTCGGCATCTCCCATCGTATAATAATGAAGACAGGGAACTCCTCTCTTTTTT
>JBLHJZ010000049.1:0-13278 GCA_047619515.1 Saprospiraceae bacterium
TCGTCAAGGTAGGCACTGAAGTCTGCTAATTCAATGGGTAAATTACCATCAGGTAATTCATAAGCCCCCATATCAATATTATTTACCTTTCTCATATTGCAATCTAAATCTTCGGTTTCGTTATTAACGCTATCATTTCCAAAGTCAATAGCAGGGGAGTTCACGAGTAGCCTCAAATTACCAGCCCCAGGATCATGGTATAAAGGGGGCATGTTGTATTTCATCCCATCGCCACAGGTTACGTTGGATCCTTCACCACTGTTCAATTCATCACAATCTGCTACATCGACTAAAGAGTAGCTAATCGTTGGTGTCCCATCAATATTTCTAAAAACCTGGGAATCAAAAGGGCCGATATTTCCATAGATAATACAATTGCTAATTTCCGGGCTACTGTTTCCACTATTATCACCATTATTATAAATAGCACCTCCGGTACCGCCATTGCCGGTGGCTTCATTTAGGTAGAAAGTACAATTGGTTATTATTGGGCTACAATCACCGCCGTCTCCGCCATTATTGTATAATGCACCAGCAGCAAATCCTTGATTGGCATAAAATATTGAATTAATAATAATATGATTTGCTTGTCCTGATGAGGTACCTTTACTATAAATCGCCCCGCCATTACCCTCCGCAATATTGCTATCGAAATCACATTTCTTTATAGTGGCTGTAGCATTTCCATCACCACCGTGGAAAAAGAGCGCACCACCACCTACTGTAGAAGTGTTGTTGAGGAAACTACATTTTTCAAAAGTTGGATTACATGATCCTCCTGAATAACCAGAGCTATAAACAGCTCCTCCATCTTTTAAGGTGAAATTATTTTCAAAAGTACAATTTTCGAATGTCGGAGCAGCCGTTCCGGAATTACTGCCATCAATATAAACAGCTCCTCCATTACTATCAGCATTATTATCATTAATTAAGCAATTAGCTATCTTAGGGCTGGAAGTCGTAGCTGTTATATCAATAAATATAGCCGCTCCTGATTGCTCCCGCGTACTAGCCCCATCTGCAAATCCATTCTTGATTGTAAATCCGTCCAGGACTGTATTAATATTGCTATCCTCAAAATAAACGATTGTATTATTAAATGAAGCACCATCTAAATTGGTTTCGTGAATCCCCCAATTTCTTTGCTCCCGTTGTGTTTCATTTCCCAAAAATCCGCCATATACTTTAACGCCTGATGGTATTTCAAAAGAAGTTTCCGAGGAACCAATGATATAATAATCGCCTTTGGCCACCCATATTTCATCGCCATTTTGTGAGGCGGACAGCGCAGGTTGAAGGTCTCTGTACGCAGTCGCCCAGGATACTCCGTCTCCACCGGTAGGAGCAGTAGTATTTACGAATATCTGAGCGGACAGACTGGTAAAACTACATAAAAGGGAAAGTATGAAAATACTTTTCAAAAGAAAATCTTTCATTTTGGTAAATTGTAAACTAATAAGTGATAATATACGCTATGAAAAGGTAATGGGAGGGGATATTTAACAGTGATAATATTAAACAAAGTTAACCAATTAGTTGCTTTGATTCTGTACCTTGTTTAGGGTATTTAATCAAACGAATTTCCTGAAGCTCTGCCTCAGGGGTAGGAATTAAAATATAATTAGGACACGAATTTTCGCGAATTTTGCGAATCACATTCGTGGTGAATTGGTAAAATTCGTGTCTGTCAAATTTTTATTTATTTTGTAGAAGTGCTATGCTGATTTATTTTAGGAGTCTGCGATAAGCTTAAAAGAGGTTGCTGATTTTATAAAACCATCGAGTCAAGGTAGGTTGGGCGCGGTCGACTGCAAAAGCTTTTCTAAATAACTCTTGACCATGACTAATGCGGTGAACAATTAAGCTATCATTAGTAAGCTGGCAATCAAGGTATTTACCTTCTCTAGCAGCACCCGATACAAAGGTTGGAATAAAATCCGGCCCGACCAGATCTTCCCCGATAGATTGCCCATCCCAGGGTAAATAACATTCGTCGCAATAATGAGCATGTCCTGTAAATATGGCAATGACATTATAAGGAGCAATCGTTTCCCAATATTTCTGGCGATCGTCTCCAGTCCACCATTCTCCTTTGGGAATAATGATTCCGTCAGAATTGCGGCCTATAGAAAAACCGTCAAAGCCATAATGATGAGCCAGAATGACTGGTCGACCAGAATCGCCAACCTGTTTGGCCAAATCTTCTTTTAAAAAACTCAGTGCTTTAAAAGGATTTTGTGCTGGTTTAAATTTAGTCGGATTTTCTGCAGCAGAAAGATTGAGTTGGATAAAATGAACATTTCCCCAATCCCAGGAATAATGAATATTCGGATAGGAGCCATTGGTTTGAGGGGTACGTGTTCGGTCGCGAACTTCATTCCAGATGGTCAAACATTTTGCTTCCCAGCGAACCCTTTCTAAGGTGATGATTTCTCCCAAGCCATATTCCACAAAAGCAGAAATATCTTCTGGTTCTTTCTCAATCCATGCATAATCATGATTGCCAAGACCATCAAAAGCATATGGCTTAAAGCAACTGATAAAATTTTGATAACGCTCAAATTCATCCTCTCGAGAATAATGTGTTAAGTCTCCGGCGATTATAGCTCCTTCGTATTGTTCACAACAGATTTTTTGGGCGAAGATGGCGCCTATTTTATCTGAATTTGATGCCGTGACTCCATCTGGGTTCATTTCCTCATAATTGTATTGTGGATCGCCAGTTACTAGAAAATTAAATGCTCCCTTTGGTATTGCTGCCTTTTTTTGTTCTTGAGCAGCATCGCAAGTACAGCAACCTTCCTTTTCGACCGAAGGACAGGTAATTGCTAGAAGGCAAATCAAAAGAAAAATAGAAAAGTAGAATAAATTTTTAATTTTCAACGCTAGACTTTATTCCAAAATAGTTTTATTAGATAAAAATGAAGGATTTGTTTTCCTGCCGAGAAACGCCCGTCTGCCTGCACAGAACGTGTCCGTAGGTACCGGTCGGGAGGGAACCACCAGTACCGTGTGCACATACAGACCGTGCATACACGTATACGCACGGTCTGATTTCTTTTGGCATAATCGCTGCGGTTTTGACTATTTATGTGCTCTAATTAATCCAAGATACTTATTCAATTCTTCTTTTACTTTTGGAGCAAGGATTACTAACCCAATCATATTAGGCACCATCATGGCAAAGATCATGGCATCCGAAAATCCGATGACTGAGCCAAGGCTTGCAGAAGCCCCTATAACGACAAACAAACAAAATAGAATTTTATAAGTGTATTCCGTTGTTTTGGTTCTTCCAAATAAATAGGACCAGGCCTGAAATCCATAATAGGACCAGGAAATCATAGTACTAAAAGCGAAGAGGATCACCGCAATTGTCAGTACCCATGGAAACCAGGATATAGAAGATTCAAAAGCACTGGACGTTAAAAGGATAGCCTGGGCATCATTTAACGAAGCATTAGTAGGATCTACGAACCCAGTAATAATTAAAACCAACGCAGTCATCGTACAAACCACAACGGTATCAATAAATGGCTCTAATAAAGCGACCATTCCTTCTGAGGCTGGGTGATTTGTTTTTACGGCAGCGTGAGCAATAGATGCGGATCCAATACCTGCCTCATTAGAAAAGGCGGCTCGTTTAAATCCCTGAACTAATACGCCTACAACACCGCCTGCTATACCTGTTGCTTTAAAAGCGCCGTCGAAGATTTGTCCAAATGCATTACCTATCATATCGTAATTTGAAATCAAAATAAATAAGGATGCGCCAACATAAATAACGACCATAAAAGGTACAATCTTATCGGTTACATTGGCTATAGACTTGATACCCCCAATAATTACAATTCCAACAAGTATGGCCATTACGATTCCAAATAACCAGCCTTTATCATGGAAGAAAGATGCGTCACCACCTGTTACATGCTCAACTAACTGGAATGCTTGATTTACCTGAAACATATTTCCACCGCCAAATGATCCTCCGATACACATGATCGCAAAAGCAACAGCAAGTACTTTTCCAAGTTTTTCAAAACCTTTTGATTTCAAGCCTTTGCTCAAGTAATACATCGGGCCACCATAAACGGTCCCGTCTGTTGCAATATCTCGATATTTTACACCTAAAGTACATTCTATAAATTTGGAAGACATTCCCAAAAATCCAGCGATTATCATCCAGAATGTTGCTCCTGCACCACCGATCGATACGGCGATAGCAACACCCGCTATATTTCCTAATCCTACTGTTGCTGATAAGGCAGCAGTCAATGCCTGGAAATGGGAAACTTCCCCTTCGTGACCTTCCACCCGAATCGTATCAGGATTGTCACCATCATCGGTAAAGACGGAATCAGAAACTTCTATTGGTTGACCAGATTCCATATCGTCATACTTTCCTCTTACAATATTAATAGAAGTTAAAAAGCCTGTAAAATTTATGAATTTAAAATAAACAGTAAAATAACCGGCGCCAAGTATTAATGGAAATAAAACCCAATACACACTGATATTTTCAGAGAATGGAATTTGATAAAATACAATGCTGACAAACCAACCCGTAAGGTATCCAAACCAGCTATCAATCACCTGATCAATCGTCTGAGTAACCTCATCACCTTGACAAAAAGTAATAATCGGAAGTAAAATAGTCGCTAACAGTAGTAGAAGTCTCTTATTCATATGATATCTCTTTTAGTTTATAATTTTATTAAAAGAGCGTTAAGGTATCCTTTATTTTTAGGTACACAAAATTCGACCGGTAAAAATTTGCTTTTGGTATAAAATGACAGATTTATTAGCGGACAGTGAGTTGGTAACTTCATTACCCTGCTCACTTTCTCCTAAAAAGAAAAAACAAAATTTATTTCATAACCATTTCCCCTCATAACCATTTCCCCAATTCATCATTTTCTTCAAACAACTTATCCACCTTTTTCGAAATATCTGGATCAGTAAGCAAAGGCGGCGCATGATGCGGCTTAATCCGCGAATCAATAATCAGCGAATCTTCACAGCCCCAATGTTTAAATTCAATAAAACTATTCACACCATATATGTCATGCGAAGGATTGGCCCTCGTAAAGGTCACCCAGATATAATTGTTTAAAGTCTCTGCAGCAAAACTGCTATCATCCACTATGATTATTAAGGGAATATTTGTCAGGTCAAAACCTGCTATATGTGCAGCCAGGGTTTCTACCTCATCGCCGCCAGATTTCTGATCTTTAAAGGATGGCCCTTGTATCGCCATGATTCCTTTCAAAGGAAAAGTAGGATTTGAAAATCCTTCGGGCAGTGAAAAAGCTTCCGGTAATTGCGTATTCAATTTTCTCAACACTTCTCCACAACAGGCAATGATGACTTTGGAACCTGCATTCCAGCCAGAGCCACTGTAATCCAGTGTGTCGATAGTAGTCTTAGTTTGAAAATGCAAATCTCTTCTCCAATCTACTCTTTGCAATATATGTTCAAAAAACGCAGGAATGTCATGGCAGTTTAGCTGAGGGTCATCACCCTGGGCAGCGATTATTAAAAACTTCGCTAAAGAAGTCTGACCGGTTCCAAGAATATTATTGGCTTGTATCAAAATCTCTTCAGGTCGCTTATCCCGGAATGGCATATATCGTTCACTCCCGATTGCCAACAGCAACGGATGCACACCTGCCGCATCTACCGCATTGATCTCTTTGATGCCCGGAAAAACCTGTGGCGTCATCTTTTCTACTATCTTATGTATCAGATACCCAAAGCTGGAATCTTCTTGTGGCGGTCGCCCGACTACCGAGAAATGCCAGATGGCATCTTTTCGGTGATATACTTTGTCGACTTTTAAAACCGGAAAATCATGTTGCAGACTATAATAACCAAGGTGGTCACCAAAAGGGCCTTCGGGTTTTTTTACATTTTTAAGAATCGTTCCAGTGATCACAAAATCAGCGTCGGAAGATAGGTGATGCCCCTCACGGGTAGTATAACGGAATCTTCGCCCAGACAGCATTCCTGCAAAAGTAAGCTCGGAAATCCCTTCCGGCAAAGGCATAATAGCCGCGAAAGCATGAGATGGCGGGCCGCCAATAAAAATCGAACAGCGGAAAGGTTCATCACTCTTATTATATTCGGTATGATGTACGCCGATACCCCGATGCAACTGATAATGTAATCCAATTTCTTCATTTTGAATATAATCATTGCCCGATAGTTGTATGCGATACATACCGATATTAGATTGCATGATATTTTTATCATTCAGCGGTAGCGTAAACACCTGAGGGAGGGTTACAAAAGCACCTCCATCCATTGGCCAACTGACGACCTGGGGCAATTGATCAATCGTCGTTTCGCCGTAAGTGACCGGTGCACCGAATCTGCTTTTCATAGGCAGGGCAGTCAGGGCTGTAAAGGGGGCAGATAAATATCGAAGCGGATTTTTTAAAAAATTAGCAGGATTAGCTTTCAGCTCCACTACCTTTTGTACCTTATCAAGGGTTTTTCTAAAAAGGAAAGCTGTTCGCTCATAGGTACCATATATATTGGACACGGCAGGAAAGGGACTGCCTTTCACTTTTTCGAATAAGATCGCAGGGCCTTTGGCGTCAAAAATCCTTCGATGAATTTCTGCCATCTCCAGGTAAGGGTCAACTTCTTCTTTTATTCTAATCAGCTGTCCGTGCTTTTCCAGGTCACGGATGCAGTCATTCATACTCTTGTAAGCCATTTAGTTTTTTTTACAGGATTTTGTCAAAGCAATCAATTTCCTTGTCAACAAAAATAATTTAAAGTAGTTTTGTAAAGTTAATAAATGAACCCCATTCCTAATTATAAATTTCTAATTTCTAATTCATCTTGTTATGCGGCAATATCACGATCTTCTTCAACATATACTAGATAAAGGAACAGCAAAAAGTGACCGTACCGGCACCGGCACCCTCAGCGTCTTTGGTTATCAAATGCGATTTGACCTGAGCGAAGGCTTTCCAATGGTGACGACCAAGAAATTGCATCTCAAATCTATTATTCACGAACTACTCTGGTTTTTGAATGGAGATACTAATGTAAAATACTTGCAAGAGAACGGGGTTCGTATTTGGAATGAGTGGGCAGATGAAGCGGGTAATCTTGGGCCGGTTTACGGGAAGCAGTGGAGAAGTTGGGAGCGGCCTGACGGCACAACAGTAGACCAAATAAGCCGGGCAGTAGATTTGATAAAGAATAATCCCGATTCCCGACGAATTTTGGTAAACGCCTGGAATGTCGGAGAATTAGAAGATATGGCCCTGACTCCTTGTCATTGCTTGTTTCAGTTTTATGTAGCGGAAGGAAAACTTTCTTGCCAGTTATACCAAAGATCTGCTGATGTATTTCTGGGCGTTCCTTTTAATATTGGCTCTTATGCATTATTGACTATTATGATGGCTCAGGTTTGTGGTTTGCAACCCGGTGATTTTGTAATCACCTTTGGAGACGCTCATCTATATTCCAATCATCTCGAACAGGCTCAGCTTCAATTGTCCAGAACGCCAAGATCATTGCCGACCATGAAAGTAAATCCGGCTATCAAATCTATCTTTGATTTTAAATTTGAAAATTTCGAATTGTTGAATTATAACCCATACTCCCATATAAAAGCTCAGGTTTCTGTTTAAAAACAAAAAAACCTTCGTTAAAAATGAAATTCTGTAAATTTTTATTAATTTTACAGCAACACCCAATCTATTATTTCTATTGACTGTTTAAGTCCCAAATCGATTTCAGTAAACATGTATTTCTGAATCAATTAAACTATCTTGTTATGTTAGAAATTTTAGCAGTAATCCTTTTAGCTTGGGTTATATCAGATTTTAATGAGGGTCTCTCCATCAATCAGTAAACGGACAAAACGAAAACTCAAAATTATTTGTAACTCATTTCTCCGCAGGTCATTCTGGTAATATCGGGATGATCTTTTTGTTTATTATACCCATACTACTGGACATTTTAAGGACACAGAGAGCACGGAGGATACACAGAGGCTTCGACTGAGTTCCCACAGAAGGCTCAGCCGAACGTTCACAAATATTTGAAAATCAACAAAATAATCCTCTGTGTACCTTGTGTCTTCTTTGTGAACGCCGTGAACAAAATAACTTCGTCTAGCAGTATGATAATGACCAAATAGCCCTTAATGCTGAAGTCCTGACGTTCTGCCATTTTGCCGGCTACTTATCAAAAAGCGTTAAAGACTAGATTCTGTATATTAGGAGTGGACGTTACTCGTTATTATTACGTTAATATACCATTAGTTGACAATTTCATATGACAGTTTGAACCTTGCTGCCATATGATTGCTAAGTTTGGAAGTTAAGTTGAAGCAGCCTGATTGTTTCTGGGTGACTATGTCCCGGCAGTTATACAACTTGGTTTTTGAGTAAAGCATTAAAACCTTTATAGGAATATGAACCTACAGGAAAACGTAATTAACGTAGTAAGCTGGGCTGCTAAAATCAATCCCAATCGTATTTGCTTGACCACTAGCCTCCAGGATGATCTCTTATTAGATGAAATCGATAAGATGACCATCATACTCGAATTTGAGAAATGGTTTAATATTGAACTGAGCAGTGAAGATGCCGACAGTATTGAAACCATCAAAGATTTAAGTGATTGTGTACTGAAGTATCAGGATAAGTACGCAGCTTAGATACTAATACATAATATAATATAAAAGGGAATGCTTTTTTAGTGCCGGTTAAAAAATACCTGCATGTCAGTCCCTATTGACCTCTACTGTGCAAGCAAGAATCCGACATTCCGAAAATCTAAATGACGCTGAAATAGCAATAGCGGTTGAAGAATCGTTTAGATGGAGGAACCTGCCCGTTCACGAAGCAGGCGGGTTCAAATGCATGTCTCGCATGAACTATAGGGAAAGACTTTATTTTTTTTAAAATACTTAGATAATCCCCTGTTATATTTTTCAAATTTTATTTTGCCACTTCACCAGTACTTGCTTTTACTTCTATTGCTAAAGTACATTTTTGCCCGTCTTTCTATGTTACTATACTGGCAGTTATTTAGAATTTATCTAAATAATATTCTCATGTTAAATTATATTGGTAATAATGCTTTCGTATTGTATTTTTGCGCTGACAAAAATATGACATAAGATTTTTATGTCTTTTTTAATGAATCATACTATACTTAAAGTCAATTCGTAATGATATATAAGTCATTGTTTGCCAGGCTTTTTTTACTTTTTAGTTTCACTTTCCTTACTTTAAGTTCCGCCTTTGCTGACGAGATCGTCGATCAGGGAAAAGCGCTATTCAAAGCCAATTGTGCTTCATGTCATAATAAAAACATGATTGATGCGATGACGGGTCCTGCTTTGGGTGGTACTAATGAAAGATGGGATGGTAGAGACGATATCCTTTATCAATGGATACGTAACTCCTCAGCTGTTATTGCTTCTGGAGATTCGTATGCAGTAGGTATATATAATGAATATAATAAGTCTGTAATGACTTCATTTCCAAATCTTACAGATGAGGAGATCAATTCAGTATTGGTATATATCCAGTGCACCTATGATAAATCTTGTTTACCACCGCCTCCTCCACCCAAAGAGGGTGAAGTAGTCGGAGCACAAAAAAGTGATAACACCTTCCTTTTTATTACGCTTTTCATCATCCTTGGTATTCTTGCATTGGTCTTAGCGAGAATTATCACCAACCTCAACCGGATGGCGGATATTAAAGAGGGTAAGAAACCGGAAGCTCAAAAATCACTTTTACAATCCATCACAGGATCAGGAGTTGTCGGGTTTATCATTTTTGCTTTGGTGATTTTCGGTGGATATACCACGGTTAATAACGCCATTGACTTAGGTCGTCAACAGGGGTACCAACCCGATCAGCCGATTAAGTTTTCCCATGTCACCCATGCGGGTTTGAATAAGGTCGACTGTCAATATTGTCATGACGGAGCAAGACGAAGTAAGCACTCTGTAATTCCTGCGGCAAATACCTGTATGAATTGCCATACTGCTATAGAAAAAGGATCTAATTACGGAACGGCGGAGATTTCAAAAATCTATGCCTCAATTGGTTATGATCCAAATACCAAGACTTACGTTGACAATTATGATCAAATGTCTGAAGCGGATATTGAGAAGATTTTCAAAGACTGGATCGGTGCCAACTATAAGAAAGACAAAGATGTAAGCACATTGGATAGGGCAGGAGAAAGAGAAGTGGAAAATCAATGGATGGGGATCAAAACTTCCCTTACCAATGATACTAAAAAGAAAATTCAAGGGCCAATTGAATGGACAAAAATACACAACCTTCCTGATCATGTTTATTTCAATCATTCACAGCACGTAAGTGTGGGTAAGGTTGAATGTCAGCAATGCCATGGGCCTGTTGAGAAGATGCAGGTAGTAGAGCAATATGCCCCGCTTTCTATGGGCTGGTGTATCAATTGTCATAGAACAACAGACGTGAAATTTGGAGATAATCCTTATTATGAGTCTTATCAAAAATATCACGATCAGATTAAAAACGGAGAAAGAAGTTCAGTAACAGTAGAAGAGATCGGTGGCTTGGAATGTCAAAAATGTCACTACTAAATGGGTTGGAAAAATCGAATGCTACCTTAATAAGGAGATTTTATTTTTTTAAACCTACTATTATTATAAAGAAACAGAATCAAAATATTTATATCACACAATGGATATGAAGAATAATAATCAAGATGTTTGGGTAGGAATTGAGGACAAGAACCATGATCCTTCTTTTCTGGAAAACATAAACAGTGAATTTAAGGAATTACCAATTATTGATACCTTATCTACTGAGGAATCTATGGAGATAGGTGCTTCCAGAAGGGATTTTTTAAAATATTTAGGATTTGGAATTGGAGCGGCTACTCTTGCCGCCGGTTGCGAAATTCCTATAAAGAGAGCTATCCCTTATGTGACCAAACCAGATACGATTGTACCTGGAGTAGCTAATTATTATGCCTCTTCTTTTGTAAAAGGTGGAGATTACTGTGCTGTTTTGGTGAAGACCCGGGAAGGCCGGCCAATCAAAATAGAAGGTAATTCAATGTCTCCGGTTACTGGTGGAGGCACAAGCGCAAGGGTTCAGGCTTCTGTTTTGGATTTATATGATGTCAATCGCCTTCAGGGGCCCGCTGTCCGAGGAGAAAATGGAACGACCAAAACTTCCTGGGCTGATTTGGATAATGCAGTAAAAGGAAAATTAAGTGCTGGCTCAAAAGTACGAATCGTTTCTAATACCATTTTAAGTCCGACTTCTAAAAATGCGATTGCAGACTTTACGGCAAGTTTTGCCAATACAAAATTAGTGACTTACGATGCGGTTTCCAGTTCTGCAATGTTAGAGGCTAACGAATCCAGCTTTGGAGAAAAAGTGATTCCAAATTATAGTTTCGACAAAGCTGATGTTATCGTTAGTATTGGTGCAGACTTTTTGGGTACCTGGATTTCTCCGATTGAGTATGCAGCACAATATGCAAAAAACAGAAAAATAAAATCGGTAAAAGGAGCCACCATGTCTCGCCACATTCAAGTGGAAAGCGGCATGTCTATGACCGGCTCTAATGCAGATAATAGAATACTTGTCAAACCTTCTGAGCAGGGAGCGGCGATTGCTACTTTATATAATGAAGTAGCTGGATTGGCTGGAGGATCAAAAGTGAGTGCACCTAATCTTAATGCTAAAGCGACAAAAGGACTAACTAGTGTGGCAAAGGAATTAGTCGCTAATAAAGGTAAATCTTTAGTGATCTCTGGTTCTAATAACGTAGGAGAGCAATTATTGGTTAACAAAATCAATGATCTTCTTGGTAGTTATGGTTCCACCATCAGTTTTGAGCATGCATCTATGCAAAGACAGGGATTGGATAAAGAAGTTCAGAACCTGATCAAAGAAATGGAAAATGGGTCCGTTGATGCACTCATTGTGATGGATGCCTGTAATCCTGTTTTCGACCTTCCTAATGGTGCTCAGTTTGCAGCAGCAATGGATAAAGTAGGCTTGAAAGTTTCTTGCTCCGGCCTAAATGATGATACGACCAACCTTTGTAATTATGTAGCGCCAACACATAATTTCCTGGAATCATGGGGTGATGCAGAACCAAAACGAGGACACTACAGTTTGATTCAGCCGACTATCTCTCCTTTATTTGATACCAGGAATGCAGAAGTAAGCTTATTGACCTGGGCAAATAGTACAAACCTTGATAAGAGTGCGGAGCAACCGTATTACGAATATTTAAAATCATCCTGGCAATCTGGTGTTTTTGCCAACCAATCTTCTTTCGCAACTTTCCAGGCTTTCTGGGATACTGCATTGCATGATGGTGTGCTCAATACCGGAGATGGTTCCAATGGCCTTACTTCTTGTAATGTCGATGTTAACAGAGCTGCCAGTTTAATTAATAAACCCTCAGCTAGTGAAATGGAGGTATCTTTTTACGAATCCATCACTATCGGAGCAGGACAATATTCAAATAATCCATGGTTACAGGAAGTACCAGATCCGGTGACGCGTACCACCTGGGGTAATTATGTAAGTGTCCCTGTATTATGGGATGGAAATGATTATAAAGGATACTTGAATATCGGTGCTAACCAGGCGAAAGGAAAAGCAGAGGTCGTTGAGGTAAATGTAGGTGATTCGACTGGTCGTTTTACTGCCGTTCCACAATTTGGGCAAATGCCAGGTACTTGTTCTATCGCTTTGGGTTATGGTAGAGCAGTAGTAGGAGCTGCGGGTAAAAATGTCGGTACAAATGTACAACCCTGGCTTTCTTTAGATGCAAACGGCAATACAAAATATTACGGAGATCTTGGATCTTTGAAAGTAGTCGGCACAGATAATGAATTTGCCTGTGTTCAGTACCACCACACGATGGGTATTACTGCCAAAGATGAATCAGGGGAATATCTTTTAAATCCTAAGGATGCGGAAAAGCGATTAAATGTCGATGAAGTAAAATTAGCGTTCCAGGGTTCACTGGTTGACCGATCTGTTATTTTTAATTCAAACCTTGAAGGTCTGGAGGAAAAAACCAAAGTACTTCAGGAGAAAAGAGAGTATTGGAAAAAGGATTGGAATGAACAAACGCTTTACGGCGGACACAAGGACATCTATAAAAATGGTCATCACTGGGGAATGATGGTTGACCTGAATGCATGTACAGGATGTAATGCTTGCGCAGTAGCGTGTATGGCAGAAAATAATGTACCGGTAGTAGGTAAAAGAGAAG
>JBLHJZ010000050.1:0-13270 GCA_047619515.1 Saprospiraceae bacterium
CTGCCATTAGTTATGGTTTTAAGATAAGAAAATAATACGTTTTCGGCGACAATACCCTTAAATGATGTCCGACAGGATGGTTTTGGCGGGTCTAGTGGTAAACTTGAATGAGCATCCATTTGTTTTTAGTCGAAGAAGTCGATAAAGAAACCTTAAAATATTGGAGGAACAGTTTATTTTTAATAATATTGGTATATAAACAATAATTATCATTATGGAAAATCCTTTTAAGGAATATATAAAAAGTTTTACGGAGCTAGGCATGTGGAATAAGATCAGTCAGTATGCCAGCAAAGCAGGACAGCAGACGGTCTATACGGTACTGCTGCTATTTTATGCCTTCAAACGAAAAGACACACCGCTATGGGCCAGGAATATTATCATTGGTACAATAGGCTATTTTATCTCGCCTATTGATGCCCTTCCTGATCTTACCCCGATTATTGGTTATACAGATGACATTGGCGTTTTGAGTTTTGGTTTAGTCACTATTGCCTGTTATGTCAATATTGAGGTTAAAACCAAAGCAAGGACACAACTAAAAAAATGGTTCAAAAACTATAATGAAGCCGATTTGAAAGTGGTAGATGAAAAACTATAATTTTAACATTTTTTACAAGAAACGACAAACTATTGATAGTCAATCTTTTGACCATTACATTAAAATTTAATGCTATCATTCTGTTTATAAGGCACTTGCCAATTCAAACAATTTTTAATAGTATTGTAAAAGATACCTTTGAGAAAACTTCAAATCACCTCCCGGTTAATTTTAATTTTATCCCCTTAGTACGCTGTAGTCGCCTTCTGATTATATTGTTGTTACAATATAAATCTTAAGCAAACACATACTTATAACTGAACATACACAACAAAAAAAACACCATGAAATATGCACCGATCAATCCGGATTTGTTTCGGTTAAACAGGAGGCGATTTACCAGCCAGATGAAGTCTGGCTCTATAGCCATCTTCCATTCTAACGACTTGATGCCTCGTAACGGCGATCAGTTTCATCCTTTTCGCCAGAATTCTTCTTTATTTAGTTTATGTGGCCTTGATCAGGAACAAACCGTATTGGTATTATTCCCGGGCTGTGTAAAAGAGGGTTTTCACGAGATAGTTTTCACCAAAAAAACAGACAATTATATAGCTACCTGGGAAGGCCATAAATATACCAAAGAAGAAGCAAAAGCCGTATCGGGTATTGAGAAAATATACTGGCTGGATGAAATGGATATAATTCTTCATGAGCTAATACTATTAGCCCAGCGAATTTATGTAAACAATAACGAGAACGACCGAAATATTACAGAGGTTCCTTCCAAAGATCTACGGTTTACTCAATATCTGCAAACACATTACCCTGCCCATAAATATCACCGATCTCAGCCTATCCTAAGGAATATGGCGATGATCAAATCCAAATACGAGATTGAACTCATTCAGGAAGCTTGTACAATTACAGAAAAAGCTTTCCTCCGGGTTTTGGAATTTGTGCGTCCCGGAACTATGGAATATGAAGTTGAAGCAGAAATCATCCACGAGTTTTTACGTAATAGGGCAACAGGCCATGCTTATCAGCCAGTAGTGGCCAGCGGGAAAAATTCCTGTATTCTTCACTATGGTGACAATAATCAAGCGTGCAAAAACGGAGATATTTTATTATTAGATTTTGGTGCAGAATATGCCAACTACGCAGCGGATTTGACCCGGTCTATCCCTGTCAACGGGCAATTCACCGCTCGTCAAAAAGGAGTATATAATTCGGTACTAAACGTAATACGCGAAGCCACCCAAATGCTCTTACCCGGAGTAATCATGGAAGAATACCATAAGGAAGTTGGAAAGATGATGGAGAGTGAATTACTCCAACTAGGTCTACTTGATAAAACAGATATCAAAAATCAAAATAAAGATTACCCTGCTTACAAAAAATATTTTATGCATGGCACTTCTCACCATTTGGGATTAGATGTCCATGACCTGAGTAATCGCTACGCTCCTATTCAGGCAGGGATGGTATTTACGGTGGAGCCCGGTATTTATATACCGGAGGAGAATCTTGGTATCCGAATCGAAAATGATATCCTGGTCACTGATCACGGGCCATTTGACTTAATGGAAAACATTCCTATAGAGGCGGAAGCCATTGAAGAGATTATGAATGCGAAGGTGTTGAGTTAAAAAATCTAAGTATAGTCTTTAGTCATTTTTATATGATTAGCCCTTTTTGCTTTGGTAAGAAGGGCTTTTCTTCTTTTGTTATTAGTATGATGAGGTACCGGAATAAAAAAAGGGATAAAAAACTAATTTTTTATCCCTTAAAAAGCAAAATAACTTAATTTTTTATTCTTTATATCCCTGAACCAGCAAGGACACTTCATTTTTCAGTACTTCAATAAATCCTTTTTCGATAGAAAAATCCATGTTCACTTTGCCGCTAATCTTTAATCTTACCGAACCTTCTCCAAGAGCAGAAACTATTGCCGCATGGTTATTAAGGACTTCAAATTGTCCACCTACACCAGGTACTTTCACGGAAGTGATTTCTCCTTGATAAATTTCCTGATCAGGTGTTAAGACTGTAATGTTCATTTAAAAGTATTTTTATTGCTCTTTATATTAATTTGCAACGTCTGCAAGTATTTTCTTACCAGATTCTATTACATCATCAATGGTTCCTTTCAAGTTGAAAGCTGCTTCCGGATATTCATCTACCTCACCATTTATAATCATCTTAAATCCACGGATTGTTTCTTCGATTGGTACTAATACTCCCTTAAGCCCGGTGAACTGTTCCGCAACATGGAAAGGCTGAGATAAGAATCGCTGAACTCTACGAGCCCGATGTACGACTAATTTATCTTCTTCAGAAAGTTCTTCCATTCCCAGGATCGCAATAATATCCTGAAGCTCATTATAACGTTGAAGGATATTTTTAACCGCTTCCGCAGTATCATAATGTTCATCTCCAAGAATCGCACGATCAAGAATCCGAGAAGTTGAATCCAGCGGATCTACCGCAGGGTAAATACCTAAAGAAGCAATCTTACGGCTTAATACTGTCGTTGCATCCAAGTGAGCGAATGTTGTCGCAGGAGCAGGGTCAGTCAAGTCATCCGCAGGTACATATACTGCCTGTACAGAAGTAATAGATCCTCGCTTAGTAGAAGTAATACGCTCCTGCATTAGCCCCATCTCTGTAGCCAGCGTCGGTTGGTACCCTACTGCTGAAGGCATACGTCCAAGAAGAGCAGATACCTCAGAACCCGCCTGAGTAAATCGGAAGATATTATCAATAAAGAAAAGAATATCATTTCCTCCTGAAGGATCATTCAAATCTCCATCTCTATAATACTCTGCCATTGTCAATCCGGATAATGCCACTCTAGCACGTGCCCCTGGAGGCTCATTCATTTGTCCAAATACCAAGGTAGCTTTTGAGTTCTTAAGCGCTTTCATATCTACTTTGGAAAGATCCCATCCTCCAGCTTCCATGCTGTGTTTGAATGCTTCTCCATAATCGATTACAGAAGACTCCAGGAATTCTCTTAATAAGTCATTCCCCTCTCTTGTTCTTTCTCCTACACCAGCAAAAACGGAAATTCCATCATACCCTTTGGCAATATTATTTACCAATTCCATAATTAATACCGTCTTTCCTACTCCAGCACCACCAAACAATCCAATCTTTCCACCTTTTGCATAAGGCTCAACCAAATCAATTACTTTGATACCTGTAAAAAGCACCTCCGACTCCGTAGATAAGTCTTCGTATCTAGGTGGTTTACGGTGGATTGGATATGCATCATCGCCTTTAGGTACCTCACCGATACCATCAATAGCTTCACCTACCACATTGAACAAACGACCTTTGATCACATCGCCTACAGGCATTGCAATCGGTTTGCCGGTATCCACTACCTCCATACCTCTGGTTAACCCATCTGTTGCATCCATTGAGATAGCTCTGATACTATCCTCACCGAGGTGACGCTGACATTCTAATATAAGCGATTCCCCATTGGGACGCTTAACAGTCAATGCATTAAAAATCTCAGGTAAAATGGTATCAGCTCCAGCGAAACTTACGTCTACAACTGGTCCGATAATTTGTTTAATACGACCGATATTTGCCATAATTCTATTGGAAAAATTTATAATTTCTTAATAGGTTTTCTGAAAAACGCTGCAAAGATACACCTTTTTTTTTATTACAAAAGAAAATCTGGAGTTCTGTTGCGATAAGTTGTGTATTTTTTATTCCCCCTAAAAACAGTTAAAAACATATAGAGGTTTTGGCCTCTCCTCCATTCTTTTGATGAATTTTGACAATATTGAAAAAGACTACCTTTAGTGCTGAATAATCAATTATGCCGAATCCTCTCATCTCCATTCTCCTCCCCGTCAAAAATGCATCGGCTTACTTGCCGGACTGTATCAATTCCATTCTGGGGCAATCAGCAACTAATTGGGAATTAATCGCCATTGATGATCATTCTGATGATGATAGCTATGAGATTTTAAAAAATTATGCACAACAGGATTCCAGGATCAGTGTCTATAAAAATGATAAAAAAGGGATCATCCCGGCTTTAAGAAAAGCATATACACAAAGCTGTGGACAACTAATCACCCGTATGGATGCGGATGATATAATGGTACCTAAGAAACTGGAACAGCTAAAAGCCCTGCTACTTCAACATGGCTCAAATCATTTAAGCACCGGTTTGGTGAAATATTTTTCAAAAGGCGAATTGGGTGGTGGTTATTTAAAATATCAAAACTGGCTGAATGAGCTAAGCCTTGCAGGCAATAACTACCTGGATATTTATAAGGAGTGTGTGATCCCCTCCCCCTGCTGGATGGTCTTCCGGCAAGACCTGGATAGATGTGGCGCTTTCGAATCGGATACTTACCCTGAAGACTATGATCTTTGTTTTCGTTTTTATAAAAATGGCCTGCAAGTAAAAACGGTACCGGAAGTTTTACATCATTGGCGGGATTATGCCGAGCGTACTTCCCGCAATGACCCTAATTATTCGGATGTTCATTTTTTTGATTTGAAAATAAAATACTTCTTAGCTTTAGATTATAATAAAAATCGCCCGCTGGTTCTTTGGGGAGCAGGTAAAAAGGGAAAACAATTGGCTCAGGCACTGAATGCTCAACAAATTCCATTTCGATGGATCACTGATAATCCACAGAAGATCGACCATGTTATTTATGATATAAAACTAGAACCAACGGAGCAATTGGAAACTATTCTCCACCCTCAGCTTATCATTGCTATTGCGGCACCAACTGCGCTTGTCCAGATTCAAAAAACGTTGGATAGTCTTAGTTTGGAAAAGGCTCAGGATTATTTTTCCTTTTGTTGAAAAAGAGGTCTTGAACCATTGATTTAGTAGAAACGGCTCACCGATCCCCGATTAGAAATCGGTGCTCCCTTCCCTCCGGAAGGCGGGAATGATCCATTTCTACTGCTAAGATCATTGAGCACGTAGTGAAACGAAGTGATCAGTGAGCTGACAATTAATTTCGAAACAATATATTCTAAAAAACCCCGCTCAAGTTTCTAACTTGCAACATGAAAACTTTTTTATATGTCCTGGGATGAACTGGTCAAAGTAGCGCTAATCGGAACAGATCGTTCCAACCTCTCCGAAGCTACCAAAAAGGAGCTTTCGGATTTAGGTATTGATACCTCCAAAGAAGCAACATTTACGGTCCTTGAAGGGGCTGCACTATTATCCCTTATGCAAAAAACAGGAGGCTTTCCAAAATCATGGGATAAACCAATTCCCGAAAAGTCTCCAGAGGAAAAAGGAGTGCAATGTTCAAAAAAATCCCGAAATCATTTGAAGCTGATCCTTAAAGGAACCTTTAGTGAGTTGCTTCCAGAGTTTGTTTCTCATCTTGCTAAAAATGATAAATTGCTCCCGCTTGACTACCTCCCGGAATTATTGGATCAATCGCTTCGCAATAAAGAGCTATGGAAAGCGCTTAAAAGGGTCATTGGTAAAAGAGGTCACTGGCTCATTGGTCAGAACCAGGAATGGCAAACCCTCTCCTTTCAGCCTGACCCTGCTATCTGGGAAATTGGAACCCGGGAGCAAAGAGTTCAATTACTTCTATATATCCGGGAACAAAAATCAGCCAAAGCTATTCCGCTTATCCAATCTACCTGGGCGCAAGATGATCTGCAGACTAAGGCTCGGTTTGTTCAAGCACTCGAAATCAACCCTTCAAAAGCGGACGAATATTTTTTGGAAGAATGTTTAACGAATAGTCGAAAAGAAATTCGAACGCCGGCGGCGAAGATTCTCTCCAGCATTCCTGAATCCCGGCTTTGCCAGCGGATATTTGAACAGACCGCTGCCTTGATGGAATACAAACCAGCCACGCTACCCAGTAAAGAAAAACTAATCATCAAACTCCCTGAAGAGCTGACCGACGATATGCTCCGCGATGGCATTGATCCCTCAAGTCGTTGGTTGAAAGGGGGAGTGAAAGCTAGCCGACTCGGGCAGATGATCTCCATTATTCCGCCACTTTTATGGGAACAATATTTTGAAAAAAACGCAGGAGAAGTACTTCAATTATTTGTAAAATCGGAATGGTCGGAATTAATCCTTCAGGCAGTTACCGAAGCCGGGATTTTACATAAAAACATAATCTGGGCAGAGGAAATTTTAATCTACTGGTTGGAAAAATTCGAAAAAGAAAACTGGCAATATTTCAAGCCTATTGGCCTTATCAATGTGATCAGTCCGCAAGTATTTAATAAAGTGGCTCTTCTCCATATTAACAAAAAAAATAGCCTGGCCGACGAAGAATCTCCCTTGTCTTTACTTTTAAGCAATGTAAATCTACCCTGGCAGGACGCCTTGTCCATCGCATTTATAAACTTCATGCAAAAATCGATTGCAGGAGAAAATACTCATTATTGGAACGGATGGCATCTACGACCTATCCTGAAAAAAGCAGCAATGTATACAAATCCTGAATTGTTTGATCTATTAGCAAAGGGCTGGTCTTCGCATTCGTATGCCTGGAATAGCTGGGAAAAAGAAGTAGATAGTTTTCTTTCGGTTTTAAAATTTAGAAAAGACTTGATCCAGGAGTTAGAAGTGAAAGGTGAGAGGTGAGGCCTCCACGACCTCACCTCTCATTCCTCACCCCTCACCTCTGCTTAATCTCTTGTCGAAAATTGATAGCTACACACCGAAGTATAGGTCTCTCCCGGATTCAAAACAGTAGTAGGAAACGTTGGTTGATTCGGGCTATCCGGAAAATGCTGGGTCTCCAGGCAAAAAGCAGATCTATGCAAGTAAGGTTTTTCGCTCTTACCAATATCTCTTCCGGTGAGAAAATTTCCGGTGTAGAATTGGACACCCGGTTCGTTCGTAAATACATCCATCACTCTTCCTGATGATGGTTCGTAAACAGTAGCGGCTTTGATGATGACCGCTTTGGATTGATTCAACACAAAATTATGATCATAACCGCCACCAAAATTCAGGGCTTCAAAATCGCTGTTTATTCTTTCTCCAATTTTCATAGGCGTCCTAAAATCCAGAGGAGTGCCTTCGACCTTTGCGATTTCACCGGTCGGGATTAATCCCTGATCAGTGGGAGTAAAATAATCCGCATTGATTTGCATCACATGATCGAGGATACCTGGACTACCCTCTCCCCCAAGATTGAAATAGGAATGGTTGGTCAGATTGACGATGGTTTTTTGATCCGTTGTCGCTGAATAGTTGATCTTCAGTTCGTTGTCATCAGTCAAGGTATAGGTAACGGTCACCTTTAGATTGCCGGGATAATTTTCCTCACCATCTGCGGAAAGGTATTTGAATTCCAACGTGCTATCATCTATCTGCTTCGCATCCCAGGCCACCGCATTGAAACCTTTAATGCCACCATGCAGGTGATTGTCCTCATTATTGCGCGCCAAGTTATATGTTTTTCCGTCTAACGAAAACCGGGCTCCTGCAATGCGATTCGCATATCGGCCTGTAGTTGTCCCAAAGTAGGATTCATTCCCGAGCAGGTAATCCTGAAAGGTCTTAAAACCTAACACCACATCTTCAAATTTTCCGTTTCGATCAGGAGCAGTAAGACTTACTACCCTTGCGCCATAATTGGTGATCGTAACCTCCATTCCTTTATTATTTCTTATTAAAAAGAGGTCAATCTTTTTGCCATGTAGTTCTTTTTGAAATGCAGTGCGATTGGCTTCGTAAAAAATGCTAGCGGGCTTTTCTATGGCATTCTCTTTTGAATCCTGACAGGCATAAACCGTCAATGCCAAAATAATTAAGCAGCTAAATTTTTGTCTCATATTAAATTTTTATTTTTTTGATAATGTGAATTTAACTAAATAATTCATTTGAATCTCAGGATATTTTTTTAATTTAACCGGCTTAAACAATCAAATCCTCTAAATCATACATTATGGCAACGTTTAATATCAAAGTAAATAATCAAAATCGCCAGGTAGATGTTGATCCTGATACCCCAATGCTTTGGGTGCTACGGGATAGCGTAGGTCTGGTCGGCACAAAATATGGCTGTGGCATTGGACAATGTGGCGCTTGTACTATCCATGTCAATGGTACTGCGATGCGTTCCTGTTCATTACCAATCTCTGCCGTTGAAGACAAATCCATCACCACCATTGAAGGTTTATCAGCTGACGCTACCCATCCGTTGCAGGAAGCGTGGCTCGAACATGATGTTCCGCAATGTGGGTATTGCCAGGCCGGGCAGATTATGAATGCGGCTTCTTTATTAACGAATAATCCAAATCCGAATGATGAGGAGATAGATGCTTCAATGAACGGGAATATTTGTCGATGTGGAACCTATATCCGAATAAAAGCAGCTATTAAAACAGCTGCGAAAACAATGAGTTGATTTTATTGAAATAATTCAATGTGCTGTTGGGATTCCTTATTTAACGTCAAAAAAGAATAACCATGACCTTAATAAAAACAAATTTTAATAGAAGATCTTTTCTAAAAATATCTACTGCCGCTGGTGGTGGAATGGTGCTGGGATTTAGCTGGCTGGCATCTTGTACCCCTGTCGGAAAAGAAGAAGCATTTGTCCTGACACCTCCATCTGAGTGGTTTGACATCAATGCTTTTTTGAAAATTGGAGATAACGGCGTCGTAACCATCTTTTCTCCAAATCCGGAAATCGGCCAGAATGTAAAAACCGCTATGCCAATGATTGTGGCGGAAGAGCTGGATGTAGATTGGAAAAATGTTATTGTCGAACAGGCAGGATTGGACACTGGAAAATATAAACGCCAACTGGCGGGAGGAAGTCAGTCTATCCGAGCGGGTTGGAATAGCCTGAGAATGGCTGGTGCTACGGCTAGAAGAATGTTGCTGGAAGCTGCTGCTAAACAATGGGCCGTTCCTGTTGGCGAACTGACCACAGACTTAGGTATAATCACTCATGCAGCCAGTAAGCAATCCATCGGTTATGGAGCCGTAGCTGCTGCCGCTGCCACCATGGAAGTGCCTGAAGAAATAGCGTTGAAAGATCCAAAGGGTTTTAAAATTATAGGTACTCGCCAAAAAAATGTGGATGGCCGAAAATTGGTGACAGGAGGGCCATTATTTGGTCTGGATACCCAAAGAGAAGGAATGTTGATCGCTATGATCGAGCATCCACCTGCTTTCGGTATGAAGCTCAAATCGATGGATGCCACAGCGGTCAAAGCTATGTCAGGTATCAAGGATGTTATTACGATCAATACCGAACCTGAAGGTTTGGAGAAAAAATGGTCGGACGTCAATGCTTTTCCGGAATTAGTGGCTATCGTCGGTAATACTACCTGGGAAGTCATGAAAGCTAAAAAAGCTTTGAAAATCGAATGGGAAATAGTTTCGGCAGGAGAAAACAGCAAAGACCACGAAGCTACTTTAACGGCTTTACTGCAAACAAGTGCAAAAGAAGTTGCCCGAAAAGACGGTGACCCGGATAATGTGTTTAAAAATGCGGCTCAGGTCATTGAAAAAACGTATACGGCTCCATTCCTCGCACATAATACGATGGAGCCTATGAACTTTTTTGCTGATGTAAAAGCAGATAGCGCTGAACTGGAAGGCCCAATACAGACTCCTGAATATCTTAGACCAACAGTCGCTGCAGTACTTGGCTTGCCCGAAGACAAAGTTTCCATTATGATGACTCGAATGGGCGGTGGATTTGGAAGACGGCTTTATGGCCACTTCGGAACGGAAGCTGCCTTGATCTCTCAAAAAATGAATGCACCTGTCCAATTAATCTACTCTCGTGAAGATGATATGACCCAGGGCACTTACCGTCCGGATTATCAAGTCACTTACCGAGCTGCGCTTGACGAAAACAATAATTTGATCGCTTTTCATGTCAAGGGTGCAGGTACAAATGGCAGCCCTGTTTTTGCCAATCGTTTTCCTGCCGGCGCAGTGGATAACTACCTGGCAGAAAATTATAACAAAGAATCTAATATTTCGACTGGAGCCTGGAGAGCCCCTCGTTCTAATTTTATTGCCTGTGCAGAACAATCTTTTCTGGATGAAGTAGCAGAGGCGGCAGGCAAAGACCCTGTCGATTTTAGATTGGAATTATTTGAGAAAGCCAAAACCAATCCGGTCGGTAAAGATAACGATTATGATGCAGCCAGATATGCAGGAGTTTTAGAACTGATAAAAGAAAAGGCAGGTTGGGGAAAAGAAATGCCCGGTGTTTCCAGAGGTGTTTCAGCTTATTTTTGCCACAATTCCTATGTCGCCCAGATAGTAGATGTCGTAATGGAAAATAATAAACCAAAAGTTCAAAAGGTCTGGTGTGCGGTAGATTGTGGAATTGTCGTCAATCTGGAAGGTGCTTTAAATCAAATCGAAGGTGGGATCATCGACGGAATTGGCCATGCAATGTATAGTGAGATGACTTTTAAGGACGGTAAGCCTGAGCAAAATAATTTTAATACTTATCGCCTGATTCGTCATGGTGAAGCTCCTAAAGAAATAGAAACGCATTTTGTCGATAATGGTATTGATCCAACTGGCCTTGGAGAGCCTTCTTTGCCTCCGATTGCTGCGGCTCTCGCCAATGCTTTGTATAAAGCAACAGGAGAACGGATTTATAGCCAGCCTTTTATGAAGTCCTCGAAAATTCTTGGATAAACCAAGAGCCAAGGGAGTTAAGTTATTAAGGAGGGTTAAGGATTTTGTGGCCATTATTAATGAATGACTTGTTGTAAAAAAGAGCCGGTACCTTTTAGTAGTGTACCGGCTCTTTTAGTTTTAGGGGAAGGGGATAGTTGTATTTATTTGAACCGGTTTGATTCTTTAAACTATATTATTATCCCTTCAAATCAGACGATCACAATTCATCATCCTTGAAAAGCACATCCATGGTTCCCGACCAATAAAGATGTTCTTCATAATAAGCAGCTAAAACGTAAAATAAATGATAGTTTTAGCTAGATATAAAAATGATAGCTAGCTAAAAATGCAAGTTTAAGCTGGCTATATAAATAAAATTGAATAACTAATTGGATTCTACCAAAAGAAGAACAAAGTTGGCCGGTAAATCAGCATTACCTTCTTAACCACCTAATACCCATGCTTCCCAATCTCCCAATCCCCCTTCTTAGCAATCAGTTTTTCTGCAGAGTCCGCGGCAGGTTTCTCTAATTGAGTACCCATAGAATCATTCCACCGGTTGAGGTAACCAAACAGGGCAATGACGCCCATGATTTCGACGATTTCTCCTTCTTCCCAATGTTTACGCATATTTTCAGCAACGACATCATCCACGGCATTTGGAACAGCTGATGCGGCTATAGTCAAATCAAAGGCAGCACGTTCTGCATCAGAAAAGGCAGGGTGAGTTTTGTATTCCCAGATGTTTTCCATCTGTTCCTGTTCAGCTCCGTAACGCTCAGCAGCGCGGATGGCATGAGCTTCACAATATCTGCATCCCGTTGTCATACTGGAAAGATAGGCGATCAATCTTTTCAATGCGCTGGTGACACGACCTTTGTTTTCCATCACCGCCTGATTCATTTCAAGAAAAGCACTGGCGATTCTTGGACGATGCATCATCGTAAAGAGGCTATTTGGTGTAAAACCGAGGGTTTCGTTATAAAAGTCGACCATCTCCTGCAATTCCGGATTGCTATCTTTGTCCAGGGGATTGACCAGTGGATTTTTCATAATAAATGAGTTGTTTGAACACAAAGCTAAAAAGAAGCCATTGACTAATAGCACAGTATTGTTCAAAAAATAAAATCCTCTTTTGAATTCCTCAATTCAAATGATTCTTCAACCGCTATTGCTATTTCAGAATCACTTAAATTTTCGGAATGGCGGATTTATTTTTTAAACGGTGCTAAAGAGCCAATGGCTTTTATAGGTTTTATTTGATTAAGGAATGAGTTACAAGTTTCCGCGCAGCGCTTGTTCTCCTTCCAAAGCTTCGAAAAGTGCTTTGAAGTTTCCTTTTCCGAAAGACTGTGCTCCTTTTCTTTGAATGATTTCAAAAAACATAGTTGGACGAGACTGTACTGTATTGGTAAATATTTGTAAAAGATAACCCTCTTCATCTCTATCCACTAAAATCCCCAATTCTCTCAATGGTGCCAAATCTTCGTCGATTTCACCCACCCGATCCAGAATAGTATCATAATACGAGCCTGGTATCTTTAGAAATTCTACTCCGCGATCCCGAAGCTGGGTAACGGTTTCGATAATATTATCTGTAGCGATAGCAATGTGCTGTACACCGGATGAGCCATAAAAATCAAGGTACTCATCCACCTGAGATTTTTTCAGTCCGGGAGCAGGTTCGTTGATTGGAAATTTGATCCGGCCATTCCCATTACTCATCACCTTACTCATCAACGCACTATACTCTGTTGAAATATCTTTATCATCAAAGGACATGATTTGTGCAAAGCCCATGGAATTTGCATAAAAATCAACCCATTTGTTCATATCCCCTAAAGGAACATTAGCCACCATATGGTCGACGAATTTCAATCCGGTTGGTGCAGGATTATAGCGTGTTTCCCATTTTCGGAAGCCTGGTAAAAAGGTACCTTTATAATCTTTTCGTTCTATAAAAAGATGTTTGGTGTCACCATAAAGATTGATACCGGCAGTGACCACTTTTCCAAATTCATCTTCAGTAACGGTGGGTTCCATACAAGGAGTTGCACCTCTGGCTACGGTCTCCCGAAAAGATTTCTCCGCAT
>JBLHJZ010000051.1:0-13223 GCA_047619515.1 Saprospiraceae bacterium
GATTGGGCTGCAAAAGGACAGGCCATCAAAGATGCCTTACTCAAAATGGTAGATGAAGATACCGATGCTTTCAATAAGATCATCGACGCTTTCCGGCTGCCTAACACCACTGAAGAGGAAAAAACTGTCCGTAAATCAGCTGTTCAGGTGGCTACTAAAAATGCTATCGTTGTTCCTTTTAAAGTAATGGAACTTTCTTTACAATCTTTTGAAACGATCAAAGCAATGGTGGAAATAGGTAGTCCTAATTCCGTAACAGATGCCGGTGTCGGTGCCCTTTGTGCCAGAGCAGCAATCCGTGGCGCCTTTTTAAATGTCAAAGTCAATAGTGCCGATCTGGAAGACAAAGACTTTGTCGAAAAGACCCTCCGGGAAGGACAGGCCATAGTTGATCAGGCGGAAGCACTGGAAAATGAAATCCTGGAAATTGTTGATAATAGCATAAAGGCATAAACAGGAGTGATTCGAATCGCTAGTTCAAATCCGAAGCAAGGGATGTATATGGAGTACCTAACGGCACTTTTTTGTCCCCTCGGGACTTTATCTTGGTTTGCCCCCGATAAATAAACCAGCGCTGAGTGCCTTTAGGCCTGCCTTGACGCATGGAATAGGTACTCAATATCAGATCGCTACTGGATTTAATCTGTGATTTGCTTGAGTCATCCCGAAATTTGTTTAAAACCCGGAATGACTTATATGTATAACTATCTGCCCTTTTGATTTAATGTTTAAATTTTATGCTCATGAACAAAATAAAATTATTACTCGTAGTCTTTATTGCTTCCTTTACCGGAGCGATAGCACAGGAGAGTTACACCTATATTACTGATCGGAAATTTTTCGGACCCAACGATTTGATAGGTTACGACTTTCGTCCGGACGCGATGGAAATTAAGGGCGTAACGGAAAAAAAGCTTTCTCCGGGAGAATATTCATTTGGCATTTCGAGAAGTAATCTATATGTCGATGGTGGCGATATCAAAGGAGTATATAGTGTCAATAATATCAATCCTACCGAATATGGTTATAAGCTTCTGCTGATGAATGCACGTGACCCCACGATTCAAGGACATCTAAAAGTCATCCTCAACAAAAGAGCGCAGGTAGAGGCTTTGGTCTTTAAACGATCCAATAAAGAAGCAGAGATTATTTTCTTTCAATCACCCATAACAGAGAAACTTTATAATCAAGAGGAGGCCTATTTTACGGATACGTACGACCTCTCCATGGAAGAACAAGATAGTATCTGGGGAAAGAAAATTTATCCTTTTTTACGAATCCATCACGAAGAAGGCGGTGTTCAGGAGCGCCTCCAAATAGCGGATAGTACCTCCATTGAATTTGTAGAGAAAATCACCATCATTGAGAAAAAGAAAAAGAAAAAGAAAGGCAACCAGAGGGAAGAAACCGAAGAAGTAGTCATCATTGAAGAGATGAAAGAAGCCGAAGGGCTGGAAGAAGACCTTGGTGCTGTGCCTCCAATCGAAGCAGCAGAAAGCATAGAAGAAGCGATTAAGGAGGAGCAAAAAGAGGAGGTAAAGATCAAGATAGTCAAGGAATACTTTATAAATATCCGAACGATTTTGACCTTTGAAGATGGAACGGTAGAAGATACCAGTGAAGAAATTCCAATCAAAAAGAAGTTTACCTTATTCGAAACCACCGCGAATGGTGATCCTACTATAGAACCCTATGAATTAGAAATTTCTCCTAAAAAAGGAGCGTCAATAACCATGCGCCTTACGAAAAATAAAACGATCAGTAGTATCCATATTGAGGGAAAGAGTTATTTGATGAGAGGACACTGATGTCAGGGGTGAATGGGGAGGAGTGAGGAGTGAGTTCTCTGCCCTCACCTCTCACCTCTCACCTCTGAATCAAAAGCTAAATCCTATCGAAGCCTGAAAAGAAAGATTAGTATCCTTATCTTCTCTTGGGATATATTCCAATCCATTAGTAGCGACTCTCGAAATATCATAATTATTATTAGTGGTATCAGTCAGGCCATAGTTTACGGTCCCACTGACAAATAAGCCACTGTTGATATAAAAAGCCAAACCTCCTGTCAGCCCAAAATCGACGATATTATAAAAACTACCGTCTTTTTCAGGATAATCCAGGTAATAGGCACCTAGTCTTTCCGGAATAGTTATATTTCTGGAATTATTCACCACCGTGATGACTTTCGTATTTGCATCGATTGTGGTTTCTGAAGCCGTGTTATCTCCGAAGTACTTAAAGTCCAGTTCAAAAACGTCATCGAAAGCAGGGAAACCGAGAATAGCTCCCTGGTAAGTATACTCCCCTACGGCCGAAGAACCTACCATAAACCCCACATCGATACCACCAAACACTTCCAGCTTCTCTCCGATTTTATAATAGGCAGTCAAAGGGATATCGATATAAGAATTAACGGTCTCCAAAAAGAATTTCCGGTTACCATTCTCTGAAAGAATGCGGGTTCCCAGGTTATCGGTAAAAATCTGGAAGCCTTCTCCTTCGTAGGCATATTTCACGCCCCTCTGACTGAACAAAAATTCTCCTTTCACCCCTACAAGGTCTGTAAATCGGTATATCACTGCTGCTCCGACATGGAAGCCTGAGTTATACTTAAAAGTTTCCAGGTCTTTGCCGCTCGCATCCACTTCCGAATCTGCCATAAGCGTTGAAAAATTTAACCCTACTTTAAATCCATAGGAAAAGCCCTGTGCATTCAGACTGATGGAAAATCCCAAAATCAGCAAAATAATTCCAAATCGATTCATGATTACTTTTTTTTAATAGCTGTAAAAAAAATACTTACTGCGTCCTAAATCTTTAGAAATCAGTATACTTAAGCGACTAATAGTAGTTTTAAAAAATAGAGAAAAACACATCCTCTCAGGTTTCTTGAAATCTTTGCATCCTTCAGAAGGCACTCTCTCTTAATACTCCGTAAATATATAATTTTTAGTCCGGCAAAAAAGGCCTTATAATTCTTTTCTTAATAATATTCGGTTTTCGCTAACATCGCTTTTCTCTTCAAATCCAATAATATGAAATCCATTTCGAATACTAAAAAGCAACATCGCTTTTAATCGGTTTCTAGTCTTTAACGTTACTGATGAATAACCTTGCTGCCTTGCCCAGGTTTCTTGTTTTTCTGCCAGGGCTTTAGCTACTCCTTTTTGTCGCCAGCTTCTTAATACTCCTCCCATCCAACTATAAAAAAAACCTTCTCGTTCATAACCGACTTTAAATCCTATCGCTTGCCCTTCTGCCCATCCTATAAGTATGATATGTGGTACGTCATGGAGTCGCTTGCTGTATTCCAATTCATCATGCGGATCGTGAAACTCGTCGATTTCTCTTGAAAGAGCAACAACCGTTTTGATATTTCCTTGTTTTATTTCGAATGACATCGTATTTTACCTTTTGAAATTAACGCTTTGAAATTAAAAAAAGTCCTTAGATATATCTCCGTTTTGTTAGTAGCATATATTGGTATCCATTTTTTCTTATATGCTTTCCAGGAAAAGTTCTTCTTTTTGGAAAGTTCGTTGTATGATGATTACAAATTTAACTTTACGCAAGATTTTGAAGAGCATTTCTTTAATTTAGAAAATGGAGATCGCATCAATGCGCTTTATTTTAAAACAACAGACTCCATTAAAGGCAATATGCTGTACTTTCATGGAAATTCCCGCAACTTGCAACGTTGGGGAAGAGTAGCTCCGGCGTATACAAAACGAGGATATAATGTATTGATGATCGATTTTCGGGGATTTGGCAAAAGCGATGGTGAACCCACCGAGGCGAATCTCAAGGAGGATGGCCAATTGGCTTACGACTGGTTGAAAAACAATTATCCGGAATTACCCATCACCATATATGGCCGTTCGCTCGGCTCTGGTGTTGCCGCTCATATCGCCGCCAATAATCCTGCACAGCAATTAATCCTTGAAACACCCTTTAATAATTTACAAGATGTCGTCCGTACTCGATATCCTTTTTTATTTTTGAACCATCCTTTTCGGGTAATTTTTCCTAATGATCAAAACCTGCAAAAGGTCAACTATCCTGTTTTTATTTTCCATGGTACCAACGATCGGATTATCCCTTTTGAGTGTGCTGAAAAGCTCAAAGACTCTTTAAAATCCAGTGACCGGTTTTATACGATCGAAGGAGGAAGGCATGGAAACCTTGGGATTTTCACACAGGTCAAAACGGCTCTTGATGAAATTCTTCATTAAAATTTAAACAACTTCATCATCCATACTCTACTTTTTCCTACTTTTGCACTTCATTAATTTTTTTATGCCCAGAAGAAATAAGCTAGAAAAGTTTGCAGAGATATTAAGCTTTCCAAACGTGTATGAAAACTACGACCCCCAGGCTCCACAGATCGTAGGTAAAGATGGTATACCCGTAGAAATGAAAGGTAACTGGACGAAGAATCATTTTAATAATGATAATCCACTTGTACTGGAACTGGCTTGTGGCAAAGGTGATTATACCCTCGGTCTGGCAGAACGATTTCCGGATAAAAACTTTATAGGCATAGATGTCAAAGGCAATCGAATATGGAAAGGTGCCAGCACTGCCCTCGAAAATAAACTGGATAATGCCGCTTTTTTCAGATCCCGGATCGAACAGATCGCTTTATTTTTCGAAAAAGAGGAAGTAAGTGAAATCTGGATTACTTTTCCCGACCCTTTCCTCCGGGAAGGTAAGTCCAACCGGCGGCTGACTTCTCCGTTTTTTATCAATCACTATCGGAAAATATTAAAACCCGGCGGGATCATTAATCTCAAAACAGATTCTCCTGTCCTCTATGAATTTACGCTGGAAACGATCTCCGCAGACCCAAAATGCGGGCTACTCTATCACGAGAATGATATTTATTCGAAACCGCTATTCTGCCCCGAGTTGGAAATCAAAACCTTCTATGAAAAAATGCACCTCGAAGATGGCAGATTGATAAAATATGTGAAATTTACGATTTAGTATTATTTAGCACCGCCACTGCCGACTGCCTGCCCTGAGTTTATCGAAGGAAAGGAGGCCTATCACTTTCACCGAAGGTGAACTATCACTTTTTGCGAAGCAAAACTATCACTTGCCGACATAAAGTCGGCACTTTCACTTTCGACCAACGGGAGAACTATCACTTGCCGACGAAGGAGGCACTCTAAAAGTGTTTCCACCCCTGAGCCTTAATCGGATGAATATTCCCCCCTTTAGTATGAAGGTTAATCCCATCTTTAGCCTCGACCATCTCTCCCATGATATAAATATCCGGCATATATTTCACCTTTTCGAGATCCTTAGGATCCACAGTAAATAAGAGCTCATAATCCTCACCGCCACTCAATGCACAAGTGATCGGGTCCATTTGGAATTTTAAAGCCATCAACTCCACTTCCTGTTTAATAGGTACACCGCTTTCCTCTACCCAGGCACCCACGCCGGATTGTTTGCAGATATGAAATATTTCTGAGGCCAAACCATCGGAGATATCAATCATCGAAGTAGGTATCAAGTCGTTCTTTGCAAAAAGCTCAATCATATCCTTGCGGGCTTCTGGCTTGAGCTGGCGGCCGATGATATAGTTTTGTCCTTCCATATCCGGTTGGACGCTGGGACTGGAAAGGTAGATTTGTTTTTCTCTCTCTAAAATTTGTAAGCCCAAATACGCTCCTCCGAGATCACCCGTCACACACAGCAAATCTCCAACCTTAGCGGTGTTTCGATAAGTAATCTTTTCTTTTAGCCCCCGACCGATAGCAGTAGTATTGATAAAAAAACCTTTAGGCGAAGAAGTCATATCTCCTCCAACTAAATCCACCTTATAATGTTTGCAGGCGGAATAGACCCCTTCGTAAAATTCATCCATCGCTTCCACTGAAAATCGATTGGATATTGCGACAGCCATGATTATTTGTTGGGGGATCGCATTCATCGCATAAATATCAGACAAACTTACCACGACTGATTTATAGCCCAGATGCTTCAATGGCGTATACATCAGATCAAAATGGATCCCTTCTACCAAAGAATCCGTAGAAATAACGGTAACAGAATCTCCGTTATCAATCACCGCAGCATCGTCGCCCACTCCTTTTATCGTAGAAGGATTCACCATTGGGTGATCTTTGGTCAAATGCTCTATCAAGCCAAATTCACCAAGGTCATTTACATCTGTTCTTTTATTATTATCTTGATCCATATTTTTTTATAAATTTTCCAACAAAAGAGAATTTAGGAATAGCGTGTCAATTAATCTTAAATCCTTTTCTCGATTCGCTTAAGCTCACTCGAAAGGTCATTAATTTTCTAAATCTTAAACCTCAACAGAAAAAGCATCCCAAACGCTATCTTCCGGTAGCGGAGCGACCAATTCCACCAGCTCTTCAGAGACCGGGTGCGTAAACCTGAGCTTCCAGGCATGTAAATGAATCGATCGATCCTTATTCCCTCTTTTGAATCCGTATTTCACATCTCCTCTGATCGGGCAACCGATAGCAGCCAATTGAGAACGGATTTGATGGAACCTCCCCGTTATTAGTTCAATCTCCAGCAAACTATAATTATCGCTTTGGCCAATGACCTTATATTTGAGTTCTGCCTTTTTAGTGCCCGGGCTTTCTTCAGTCGTAGCGACTGATTTATTCTTTGTATTGTTTTTATACACATAATGAACCAAGTGACCTTCCGGGTTTTCCGGTGTATTTTTTACAACTGCCAGATATGTTTTTTTAATGGTTCTGTCTTTAAACTGCTGATTGAGGTTCGCCAATGCTTTTTTATTTTTTGCAAAAAGCACTACACCCGTTGCCGGACGATCCAGCCGATGGACGACATAAAGGCTTGATTTACAGTAAATTTCTGCAAAATTCAACAACGCCTTGTCTTCTGTTTTATCAGGTTGCACTCCTATCGTCGCAGGTTTATTAAAGGCAATAAGCTGATTATTTTTATACAAGACCAAGTTTCCTATATCCATGTTTTATTTTTAACCTGAGAAAATTCTCAGTTATTTCTAATTCCTTTTCTCTACTCGCAAGCTCCCTCGAAAGGACAGTTCTCGACTCACTGCGGCTAACACATTTAATACACTGTATCAAGCCAACACCAATGCTCAAGATGACATCGCTCTCCTTCGATAAACTCAGGACATGGCTCGAAAGGACAGTTATTCCTTATTTCTAATTCCTAATTATTCAATCCACCTCTTCATAATCCACATACTCCCCATCGTCAGACTCCTTATCCTTGTCTTTATCCTTGTCCTTATCTATTTTCATATCCTCTTTGCCCCCGGGGATCAGCGGTTTATTAAATACCATCGTGTAAAGGAGATACAAAAGCCCTCCAATCATTAATATTTTAAACATCTTTCGTTTTTTTTGCAAAGGTAATCAAAACCTTAGAGCATGTTAAATATTATACGATTAGCCTTATCAGGCTATCAAAACTTTTTGGCAGATACATTCGTACTACTATCCCTTCGTGTACCGCTTAGTTGAAATAATGATCCGAAGTATAACTCACTGTAAATGAATTTAATGCCCCAATTGTTGAAATAAGCACAAAAGATTTGAACTAAACAGTTGAGATGGTGTATTTCCTGCTGTTTTGAAGTACTGAATTCAGAAGATTCTTACTAATATTTTATTACTTTTGTGCTTTTCTGAAAAGGATGAAAAATCTTGTTCTAATATATATATTTATTTATGAACTACAAAAGACTTAATACCCTGGTTGGTTGGATCGTATTTGCAGTCGCTATGACTGTTTACTATTTTTCAGCCGAACGAACAGGAAGCCTCTGGGATTGCGGAGAGTTTATTACAGGAGCTTATAAATTACAGGTTGTCCATCCTCCGGGAGCACCACTTTTTATAATCGTCGGCCGAATGTTTGTTTATTTGGCTGAATTATTCACTGATACGGAAGCTCATCCCGAAAACATAGCCTTTGCGGTCAACCTGATGTCAGGGGTCTGTACTGCCTTTGCCGCTATGTTTATCTGTTGGGCAACTACTATCCTTGGTAAACTAGCGCTACTTGGCCGTGATACCGCCCCTGATCAATCAGAATCTATCGCTATTCTTGGTGCCGGATTAGTAGCGGGTCTCACCACTGCATTCTGTACTTCCGTATGGTTTTCTGCGGTAGAAGGAGAGGTTTATGCCATGTCTACCTTCTTTACGGCACTTACTTTCTGGGCGATGATGAAATGGTATAACCTGCCCAATACTCCTGACGCTGACCGTTGGATCATCTTTGCCGTTTATGCTGCCGGTCTATCCACTGGCGTCCATCTTTTGAGTTTATTGACATTCCCGGCACTGGCCATGTTTTATTATTTTAAAAAGAAGCCAAGTACCGCTTCGACTATGATGTCAGCGGGATTTACCATTGCTTTTATACTATTGTATTTACTCTTCGGAAAAATTGAACATGCCGGGATGAGTGCTTTTTTCCGTTTAGCCCTCTTCGTAGGTACCGGTTTTTTAGCATTTAGGTTTAAACCTGCTTTTACAAATACTAAAGCAGGAAAAGAAGTAACTATTCTGGGTACCATCTGTTCTGCAATCATCGGAGTGGGTTGTATTGTTTTAATACAGGAGCTAATCATCATCGGCATTCCTTCCCTTTGGAAAAGTCTTGAATTTTTCATGGCCAATAGTGTAGGTACTGGTTTCCACTCAGGCATATATCCTTTGGTATTAATGATCGCTGCGATACTGGGAAGCGGTTTTTATTTTGCGCACACCAACAAAAGTGCTACCCTTCAAAAAATCGTGGTGGCTGCGTTTTTACTGGTTGCCAGTTATTCTACTATTGGTATAGTAGTGATTCGGGCAAATGCAAATACCCCGATCAACATGAACGCACCGAGCGACCCGATGCGACTGCTTCCATACCTCAATCGGGAACAATATGGAGAAAGACCATTAGTCTATGGACCGCACTATATGACCTCCGTGACAAAGGTAAATTCAGAAGAGAGATACGGCCAGGTAATCACGTCTGATGAAAAAGAACGGTATGAGATAATCGATGAGAAAAACTCTTATGAGTTTGATAAAAGCACCAATATGCTCTTCCCTCGAATGGGACATAATGACGAAGCCCGAAAGCAGCTCTATGAACAATGGATGAATAAAAAAGGTCCGCCTAATCAAATAGATAATGTCAAGTTCTTTCTCCGATACCAGGTAAAGTGGATGTACTGGAGATATTTTATGTGGAACTTCTCCGGCAGGCAAAACGGGGAACAAGGCTTCTATGACTGGGATCCTAAGAGTGGAAACTGGTTGACTGGCTTCGATTTCATAGATAATGCCCGCTTATACAATCAAAATGATTTACCGGATTCCATTAAAAACCATGAAGGCAGGAACAAGTATTATATGCTTCCTTTCCTCTTTGGACTCATTGGCCTTTTGTTTCATTACTTTTCGAGGCCCAAGGATATGATTGGCTTGTTGGCACTTTTTATCATAACCGGGCTAGGTATCATCGTCTATTCTAACCAACCACCAAACGAACCCCGGGAAAGGGACTATGTATTGGTTGGCTCTTTTCTGATTTATTCGATATGGGTTGGAATGGGCGTGCTTGGACTATTTAAGGTTGGTAGAAAGTTCACCGGCAACATTGCAGCGCCGATCTCTGTATTATTGGTTTTGATCGCACCTCTTTTGATGGGAACCCAGAACTTTGACGATCATTCCAGGAAAGATCACACGGGTTCCAGAGATTATGCCAGCGACTTTTTAAATTCCTGTGCCCCAAATGCGATTATATTCACTTATGGTGATAATGATACCTATCCGCTTTGGTATGCGCAGGAAACGGAAGGCATTCGGACAGATGTCCGCGTCGTCAACCTGAGTTTGATATCAGTAGATTGGTATATTGATCAATTGAGAAGAAAAGTGAACGACTCTCCGGCTATTGATATGACTATTACCCGAGAAGCTTACCGGGGAAGAAAAAGGCTTCAGATTCCGATCAATCCCCGAAATAATACGAATGAACTCAATCTTCTTTCCGCAATGAAATATATTGGAGAAGATCACCCATTACCGCTTCAGAGCGGAAAACAACTGGATAGCTTTTTACCCGCAAATAAACTTTTCATCCCTGTAAACGAAGCACAGGCAATGAATAGTGGGGCAATAAGCATCAGAGATACTGCCGATGTTGTCGACAAGATTAGTTTTACTATTCCAAAAAGTAAAGGTCAATGGTTACTAAAAGGGGATGTGGCTATTTTGGATATTGTAGCTACGAATGCTTTTACCAGGCCCATTTATTTTGCAGTGACTTGTCGCTCGGAATCTATGCTTGGTTTAGAAGCCTATATGCAATTGGAGGGTTTATCTCTCCGGTTTGTACCGATCAAAAACAGTCAGGATCGCCAGTTTGGAATGGTAGGCTATGGTCGTGTAAATGCGGATGCCGTTTATGAAAATATCATGACAAAGTTTAAATGGGGAGGCTTTGATAAGCACGATACCTTTATAAACAGGAGCTATGGCCCGAGTATTCAGTCTATCCGGGCTGTCATTATGCGGACATCGCAGGAAATGGTAAAAAGCGGAGATACTAAACGAGCGACGGAACTGATCGATAAGTACTTTGAATCTTTCCCCGAATTTAACTTCCCTTATGATCGCAATATCCTGTTCTTTGCCAGGACATACCTTGCGGCGGGTGATGCAGAAAAGGCTAAAGAAGTAATCAATAAAGTCGCTAAAGAAACGGATCAACAGCTTTATTTTATGAATTCCCTCAATGACGACGATTTATTATACGGATTCGCATCCGATGCCAATAGCTTTTTAAGTGCAAAAAATGAGATGGTACAGCTTGCCAAGCAAATGAAAGATACTGCGCTGGAAGAAGCCTTAATGGCCCAGTTTTCGGCCCATACTCTCTTTGAGCAGAGATTCAGGGTTTTAATACAAGCAGAGCAAAAAGGAGATCATTCTGGACCTCTCCGTGATTAATATTTAGATTTAAACCTTTCGATCTATTATTAAAACCTTTCGGAAAGTATATTTCCGAAAGGTTTTTTTAATTTTGATAAACTTTTCAATCCTTCAAATTATGATAAAAAAAATAGCAATAGGTGCTGATCACGCCGGATTCGATTATAAAAACATGATCACAGACTGGCTTTTAGAAAACGACTATGAATTCCTGGATATGGGAACTGATTCGGCAGCATCTGTAGACTATCCTGATTTCATCCATCCAGTAGCTGATAGTATTGAAGATGGAAGCGCAGATTTAGGTATTATTATCTGTGGTAGTGGCAATGGGGTGGCTATGACCGCCAATAAACACAAAGGAATCAGGGCCGCTATCGCCTGGAATGAGGAATTAGCCATATTGGCCAGGCAACATAATGATGCCAACGTCGTTGCAATTCCTGCACGATTTATTTCTAAAGAGCTTGCGCTTTCTATTATTCAGGCTTTTCTAAAAACAGCGTTTGAGGGTGGTCGACATGAAAGAAGGGTTCGAAAAATCGCTTTTTGCTAATACTACTATTTTAAAATTATCACGATGAAAAAATTAATTTTTATATCCCTGACTTTCCTTCTCCTTAATACCTTGTCATTTGGACAAAGCTCCGATGGAATTGGCCTTGATCAACAAGCGATCACAATCAAGCCCGTTTCGACAGATACAGAATCAGTTGACCCGGCTCCGCTTGCTGACGTTATTACGGCTGAAAGTCTTAAAAAACATTTAGCGATTATTGCTTCTGATGAGTTTGAGGGTAGAGAAACCGGAACCGAGGGAAATGAAAAAGCCGCTAATTATATCGCTGATCAATTCAAATCTTTTGGCCTTCCTGCTTTTAATAAGGGGTCTTATTTTCAGGATGTTATTCTAAACTGGACTAAATGGGAACAAGCCAACATTTATATCGAAGGTACCCGATATAAACATCTTTGGGACTTTGTCTCTTTCCCTAATAAAAATGAGGAGATGATTGACTTCGCTACGGATGAAGTAATCTTTCTAGGTTTTGGCATTGACGATCCGAAATATAGCGATTATAAAAAAGCTGATGTAAAAGGAAAAGTGATCCTAATATACAATGGAGAACCGATCAATAAAAAAGGAAAATCTGCTATCACCGGAACAAGTACCCCGTCAGATTGGACTAATAACCCAGATAAGAAATTGGAAATCGCCAAACAAAAAGGTGTAAAGGCAGTATTAGTAATTGAAGAAGATATACAAAGAGTATTGAGTGAGTCTCGTCGTTTTTTAATTAGCCCCCAGCTTACACTCGGAGAATTATCGGATGATGAAATTAATACCGCTAACAGCCTTTCGATCAAGACCAGTATTGCAAAAGCAATCATGGGAAAAAAATATAAAAAAGTACTCAAAGCCAGAAAAAAAATACTAAAAAAAGGAAAGTCTGTCCCTGTTGTACTCCCCGCTAAAATCGTAATTAATCTGAAAAAAAATCAAAAGACTATCCGTGGGGTCAATGTAATGGGATATATCGAAGGCAGCGATCCAAAATTAAAAGAGGAAGTCGTCGTCATCTCCGCTCATTATGATCATCTGGGAAAAAGAGGAAATGACATTTTTAATGGCGCTGATGACAACGGGAGTGGGACTTCTACCGTCATTGAAGTGGCTAGAGCTTTTGAGGAAGCTAAAAAACAAGGTAATGGCCCTAAAAGAAGTGTCCTCGCACTTTTGGTAACTGGCGAAGAAAAAGGATTATTAGGCTCAAAATATTATGCGGAAAAGCCGGTTTTTCCTCTTGAGAACACAGTCGCTGATGTCAACGTAGATATGGTCGGAAGGGTAGATAAGAAATATGCGGATAATCCGGATTATATTTATGTAATAGGTTCCGATCGCCTCAGCACAGAATTACATGAGATCAACGAGGCCGTTAATTCAAAATATACTAATTTGATTTTGGATTATACCTATAATGAAGATGACGACCCTAATCGTTATTATTACCGTTCTGATCATTATAGCTTTGCTGAAAAAGGAATCCCTGCCATTTTTTATTTCAACGGTACTCATGACGATTATCACCGTCCTTCCGATACTATTGAAAAAATTAATTTTGAAAAAATGGCGAAAATCGCCAGACTGGTTTTTCATACAACCTGGGAACTGGCGAACCGGGACAAGAGGATTGAAGTGAATGTTACCGGAAGGAATTGATTAAATCAAGG